>JABFRM010000156.1 GCA_013141155.1 Methylococcaceae bacterium
CAATGTTACAACAAAAGAACTACCAATTTCTTTCCGCTAAGTCGGTTAACAAATTTAATATTTTATCAAGTTGTATTTTAGCATCATCGTTTCTATTTGCTTTTAAATATGTAAATAATATATTTAGTTCATTATCAACATTTTCATTTTTCAATTTATTGTTTTTTCGATTATCAATTAATCTATATTCTTGTAGCTTTTCAAAAGCTACTCGATAATATCTTGTAATATTATTTTGTTGATTTTTACCACTCCGCTTAATCTGATTAAATGATTTATAATATCCTGTTTTTGGGTCAAAACCTTCAAAGCTATAATCGAAAAATGAGTGTTCTGGATTTAGAAATTGTTCAAGAAACGCTGAATATTCATTTTCATCAATCATTGAAAAAATAATCAAGATATAATGTATATTTTTTCGCATTAAATCACTTAATTTCACAGCATCTTTATCATTTTTAACTTTACCCTTTAATTTATTCCAAATAAAGGCAGAATGCCACGAAATTACAGTTTCTCCATTTGCTTCATCTGTAATTAAAACTTGAACGTCATTAAAACTCATTCGGTTATTTTTTGCAGAATTTTCTTCCTTGGTAAGAGGATGAAATTTAGGTCTATGAGCAAACCCTAGCGAAATTGGTCCAATATGGTCGGCACTCAACCCGTGCTTACGAAAATAAGACATCAATCGATCAGCCATTTTCCAATCGCCATCCGCCCAGTTTTCATAAACCCTTCTATCTTGACCATATCGTTGAAGATTTGTTTTATGGCGTCCTTTATCGCTTTCGTGACGACAACAAGCACCATCCGAATGAAATCCATCGAATCTATCAGGTGAGTTGCTCATTGCCCCAGGAGATAATGATCCTTTAGCGAAATTGTCCACATAGTTTCGTTTGATATAATCTCCAAGGGTTACTTTTGTTAGTTTTTCAGTTTGTTGTATTTTAAAAATTCGTTTTATCTTTTCAATATCATCTGTGTTTTTAACAAGCTCAGTGATTATTTGAAAAATATTTTTTGAAAACGGTGCTACCGAAATATCAAACTCCTTTTCAAGCGCAATTATTGTTCTACGATTAGGATAAACATACTCAAGACTTAATTCTTTTCCACATATTTGACAAGTATGTCTTTTTGTTGGGTGAATTTTAAGAGCAATTTTAGCGTAACACCCTGCTTCAATTTTAATTCCACTCTTTTTACATTGATTATCCCACCATTTTCTTCTTTCCTGACCTTTTTCAGATTTCCCCGTTATCACCCATTTAACAAGTTCTTCAGAATTTCGCTCAAACAATAAACCTTTGTAATTAGGTGCAGAAACTATAAATTCCGTATATTTTATGAAACTTGGATGCCAAGATCTTTTATTTTCGATAGAGCTTGCTAATTCATTCATTTGTTTTTAATTTGGTGTGTTTAAAATGAGTTTTTGGTTCTATGCTAGTTTATATAATTTTGTCAACAGCTTAGATTCTTACAGAACCTATTAATGAGTGTAATTTCATTGAGTCACTAATATGTAAATATAATGTGCAAGTAACAAGCTATGAAATAACAGACATATACGTCTTTCGTAGTGGAACAATAAATCTATTTTAGATCTTCTTCCCCACAAAAAAGCCCCGGCTGTTACCAACCAGGGCTTCTTCTTATCTATCTTAAAGGTGACAGGACAGAATTAACCCGTCCCGCAGACCGGCAATTACATCATACCGCCCATGCCACCCATTCCGCCCATGCCACCCATATCTGGCATGCCGCCATGCGCGCCTTTTTCATCGCTAGGTGCATCAGCAATCATGACTTCTGTGGTCAGCATCAGACCTGCAACAGACGCTGCATTTTGCAACGCAGTACGGGTCACTTTCGCAGGGTCTAAGATACCCATTTCAATCATGTCGCCGTACTGGCCAGTTGCCGCGTTGTAACCGAAGTTACCTTTGCCTTTGAATACTTCGTTGAAGACCACCGAAGGCTCATCACCTGCGTTAGCAACGATTTGACGTAAAGGCTCTTCCATTGCGCGACGCAGGATATTAACACCAACGGTTTGGTCGTGGTTAATGCCTTCAAGACCGACTAATGCTGATAATGCGCGAACTAATGCAGTACCGCCGCCAGCAACAACACCTTCTTCAACTGCTGCACGCGTTGAATGCAGTGCATCTTCTACGCGGGCTTTTTTCTCTTTCATTTCGATTTCAGTGGCTGCGCCGACTTTAATCACCGCAACGCCGCCCGCTAATTTAGCCAGACGTTCTTGCAGTTTTTCTTTGTCGTAGTCAGAGGTTGCATCATCAGCTTGTGTGCGGATTTGGGCAACACGCGCTTTGATGTGGTCTTCAGAACCAGCACCATCAATGATAGTGGTGTTTTCTTTGGTGATTTGGATGCGTTTCGCTGTACCTAATTGTGCCAATTCTGCTTTTTCAAGACTTAAACCGACTTCTTCAGAAATAACCGTACCGCCCGTCAATACCGCAATGTCTTCCAACATGGCTTTACGACGATCACCGAAACCAGGGGCTTTAACCGCTGCCACTTTTACGATGCCACGAATGGTGTTGACCACCAACGTTGCCAACGCTTCGCCTTCAACGTCTTCTGCAACGATCAATAACGGACGACCCGATTTAGCAACCGCTTCTAAAACGGGTAACATTTCACGGATGTTAGAGATTTTTTTCTCATAAATGAGAATCAAAGGATCATCTAACTCAACGCTCATGCTGTCTTGTTTGTTGATGAAGTACGGAGACAGATAGCCACGGTCAAACTGCATCCCTTCAACCACGTCTAATGAGTTGTCAAGACCAGTGCCTTCTTCGACCGTGATCACGCCTTCTTTACCCACTTTTTGCATGGCATCGGCAATGATTTGCCCGACAGATTCGTCAGAGTTGGCTGAAATCGAGCCAACTTGTGCAATCGCTTTGCTGTCTGCACAAGGTGCTGCTGAAGCAATGATGGCTTCAACCGCTTTAGAAACCGCCAAATCAATACCGCGTTTTAAATCCATAGGATTCATGCCCGCCGCGACGGCTTTTAAGCCTTCGTTAACAATAGATTGTGCCAAAACAGTTGCAGTGGTTGTACCGTCACCGGCCACATCAGACGTTTTAGAAGCCACTTCTTTAACCATTTGTGCGCCCATGTTTTCGAATTTGTCTTTTAATTCGATTTCTTTGGCAACCGACACACCGTCTTTAGTGATGGTGGGGGCGCCGAAGCTTTTGTCTAAAATTGCATTGCGGCCTTTAGGACCTAAGGTTACTTTTACTGCGTTGGCTAAAATGTTTACACCACGCGCCATGCGGCTACGTGCGTCATCGCCAAATAATACGTCTTTTGCTGCCATGTTTATTCCTAATAGGTTTGTATGTGATTGATAATGTGTGTGCGGTTTTTAGGCTTAACCTAAAATGCCCATGATGTCTTCTTCACGCATAACGATAAGGTCTTCGCCGTCAACTTTGACTTCGTTACCAGAATATTTGCCGAATAACACTTTATCGCCGACTTTAACGTCTAACGCGCGTACTTGACCGTTATCTAATTGTTTGCCTGTACCGACTGCAATTACTTTGCCTTGGCTCGGTTTTTCTGCCGCAGAACCGGGTAATACGATACCGCCAGCACTGGTAGTTTCTTCTTCAACGCGTTTAACGATAACGCGGTCATGCAATGGACGTATACTCATTAATATCTCCTAAGGGTTAAAATACAAGATCAAAAAATTATTAGCACTCTCTCGTGACGAGTGCTAATCATAAACAGCTTTTGCAGTCTGTCAAGAACTTTGGCATTATTCACGCTTCACTAACCCAACTGTCAGGTGCCATGAACGATACCCAATTACTGCGTTACAGCCGGCAAATTATGCTGCCGCAAGTCGATATTGCCGGTCAACAGAAATTGCTCAATGCCAAAATACTGATTATCGGTGTGGGTGGATTAGGCTCACCTGCTGCCCTTTACTTAGCCGCGGCGGGTGTTGGACAAATCACCTTATATGATGACGACCAAGTTGACCTCTCCAACTTGCAACGGCAGATTACCCACTACATGGATGATATTGGGACGGATAAGGTAATTTCAACCCAACAGACGTTAAATAAACTCAATCCTGATGTGAAAGTGATCGCGTATAAACAGCGCTTAGCAGGTGAAGATCTGGATCTGGCGGTTAGCGAAGCGGATGTGGTATTGGATTGTTCGGATAATTTCAGTACGCGTTTTGCGATTAATGCGGCGTGTGTGCGACAACAAACACCATTAGTTTCTGGTGCGGCAATTCGTTTTGAAGGACAGGTGGCGGTGTTTACTTCTGGACAAAATGAAAGCCCCTGTTATCAATGTTTATACAGTGACAGTGGTGAAGAATTGCAGAATTGCGCGACCAATGGCGTGCTTGCGCCGATTACGGGGATTATCGGCTGTATTCAGGCGTTGGAAGCAATGAAGTTAATTATGCAGGTAGGTGAAACGTTGGCGGGGCGGCTATTGTTATTGGATGGACTAACAATGGAATGGCAGACAATGCGCTTAAAGCGAAATCCAAGCTGTCCATGTTGCGGTGGGCATTGAGGGTTAAGCCAACGCCTCCTAGACCTTTAAGGTTTTTAAAACCTTGAAGGTCTAAATCCGCCCTCATGCAGATTTTATTTTTTGGAAATAACTGCTTTTGCCTTATGAATCAGCTTTTCAGCCAAATCAAGCACCCATGACTGGCTATCGCCATGCGGTTCGGTTTCGCCAAAAGGTTTGCCATTTTCTTGGGTAAATTTATAAATAAAATACCCCAATGGCGCAAACGCACAGCCTGCAATAATAAACATAATCAAAAATAGCAATGTCACACTACCCATACCGCCTCCTCATCTTAATGTTGTTATTGTTTTTTAAGTTTGGGACGCTTTGATAATACGCTCTTTTTAAAACAAAAAAAAGCATTATGTCAGTAGCAATGTTACCGGTTTTCTAAAAAATTGCGCCACTTAGCTACACATGCTAGACTCGCTGGCGTTTTATCTTGGAAATTGCTATTTTGGTAGCAAACCTTTATTGATTGCTTGGAGAAATTAAATGAAAAAACTGACTTACCCCCCCCTCCGCAAACTGCTTGCTTTAATGATGATAGGGTATGTTACTAATAGCCACGCGACTATTGTTACTTATGATGCACCCAACCAAACATTGACCATTCCGCAGGTGATGGTAGGCAATGCCACATACAGCAATGTAGTGGTGAAATTAGGCGATAATTTTAAAGTACTGCAAGTTGATCCTAATCCGTTAGCAGGCATAGTTAATGGGGGTGTGCTTATGCAAGTTGTCAGTGCAGTTAAGTCAGGTAATGAGGTAACTGTTACGACAACGGTTACCAGTCAATTTCAGGATAGATCGCTAAATGTAGGCAATGATTCGACTAATTGTGGTGGTGGCATATCTTATGCGCTTTGTGCTCAAATGACTGATGATCAAGGCAATCTTTATAATGCTTCATCAACGCAAGTCGGCATTGCAAATCCTACCAGTAGCTGGGTAAAGTTTCCATTTGTTGCTAATATACCCATGATGGTCACCTACACCTATACCAATGTTGCAACTAATGCGTCCAGTATCGGTTTGCTTCATGTAAATTTTAACGATGGAATTAATGCTCTTGTTGCGAATTATCAACTCCGAAACATCCCGTTTCAGGCGCCCACTGTTTCCCCTTTAAAATAAATGGCACAACATGATGTAAGCACTTAATGCGCGCTGGGCAGGGTGGCGGCAGGATGAATCAGACTTGCCGCAGGAATCCCCAGCGCTTTATGTAACTTCCAGATCATCGGTAGCGTCAACGAGCGCTTCCGATTGAGAACTTCGTGTACACGGTTCAAGCACCCAATCATAAGCACTAACTCTTTCGGCGTAAGCCCAGATTGTTCCATACGGAATTTAATTGCCTCAATAGGATCAGGTAAATCAATGGCATCGTATTGCTTATGTGTGCCTAAAAATTTGATATAAATAGCACCGAACCGAAAGGCGACGTTGCAAGAATAGCGCCTTAGATGGGTTCCGTAAAACCCTGCCACACTCATTTTGTAACGGCTGCCCCACACAAATAAGCGATACTGGATATTGGCGCGATCAGTGTGTTATAACCGCATTGCCGCGCGTGCCGCTTCCGCCAAAAACACAGAGCGGGTCAAATGCTTGGCATGGGTATAGTCATCAATGCGTTTAAGCAATAGTTTTGGCAATGTAATGGCGATTTTTTCAGCTTCGCCTTCAAAAATAGAGGTATCAACGTCCACTAAAGCCCAAATGCCGTCCTTATAATCGGGGTTTTTTTGATGCAAACTGATTGGTACAATATTGGGCATTTCGTACCCCTCTTCTAGCAACCCTTCCAAATGCAGTTCTACAGACTCTTTAACCGCGTCTAATGCGCTTTCAAGGCTGTCTCCAGCCGAGAAACATCCCGCTAAATCTGGAACCGTCACGCCATAACGTTGCCCGTCATCTGAGTGCATTACCACGGCAATTTTCATTTCCAACCTGCCTGTTTGTAAATATTGTTAAGTGTTCCTTTTGGAATATCACCGTCTGGATGTTTAACGGTAACCAATCCTTTTTTGTTGTTGTGTTTGAATTGATGATGAGAACCTTTCACCCTCACAAGCATCCAGCCATCTTCCTCTAGTTGCTTAATGAGTGCTTTACTGTTCATTTTTTGATTTTTCTATATTCAACATAATTTACCATTATGTTGAAATTAAGGTGTTATAGACAGAATTACAAGCTCCGTCTAAGTAAAAAATCACAGGGCATCACCGATTGTAGTCTTATAAAACGGCCAGGTTTTAACGTGCAAATGCTTTCTGATCGGCGTTTTAATCACCGAAACACATAACGCAATTGAAAATAAGCACCAAACCGCTGAATATTCATTGGGATCAGTGGTGGTAATATCTGAAATAAATGGGCCAATCAGGTAATGAAAAGCCACAAAGCGCCACGAGCCATAGATAAATGGCATCCAAAACGCGACCAGTATGTAAGTAAAGGCATGTAAGCCCCAATTGAAATCAAATAGCCATTTCACAGGATCAGACATCAAACCATTTAGCGGCATTTGCCAAGCGATGTGCCAAGAGCCGGAAGTTGAACAAACGCTAGGCCCGCAAAAACCTTCCACGCCAATATGACAAGTACCCGCCCAGGCGAAAGGATACATTTTGACCAACATGGCAACTGTGCCGATGGCGCAAATACTATAAACAACGGTGCTGATTTTATGTTTAACGCTTTCAGGGATAAAATACATCGCCACCATGTTGACAAAAAACGGTTGGAAAGCCACATGCAAATAGCCAAACAGCGTCAAAATCTGATTATTCGGATTATCACATAGGTCAATATAAATGTAGGTCACCGCCTGCAACAATTCCATTAAGGCAAAATAGGTTAAGGGAATCCACAGTTCTTTTGATTCGCCTTTATACGCAACATACGCTGCGGTACTCAGGCCTGCGACTGCTAAAACACCTGATGCTTCTCCACTCCAACACATAAATCTTGCCTCTTTTTACTTGTGTACCAGCCCCATGTTTAGCGTGAGGCTGACTATTATTATAATTTCAGGCAATGCTTAATCGAATTGGCCCGTGCATGAAGCGTGAATTATATTACAAACCAGACCCTAACAAGAAAGCGAATTAGCACAGCTAACAATTAACTACCCGTATTTAACGCAAATTTTTTACTCAATCTAGCCCTCCGGCTAAACTGGGATACGCCCGCCAAATTCGTATGTAAAAATTGTATGCCAAATTTGTCTGCAAAATTTGGTGAATACTGCAAGATTGGTATGATTTTTTTTGAGTCTACAAATAAAATTTGTTTTGATTCAAAAGGCTATGGTTTTGGCATAATTAGTGCTTATTACTTAGTGTTTAAACAGGTTTGTTGATTGGTTTGCCGTCAATAAGAGAAAAGCTGTTTAAGGTGGATTGCTATCTGAAACACTGTAAAATTAAATTTGCGCGTTACTTATTTTGTCAGATTACCGTTATAGAGATTATTTATGCCACACGTTTTAATCATTCACGAAGTTGAAGACTATTCGGCCTGGAAAGCGATTTTTGATAATGCCGCGACCATCCGAAAAAACGCGGGTGAAATCCGTTATCAACTCTTGCATTACCAACACGATGCCAACCAAATTGTGCATTTTTCGGCGTGGAACTCACTGGATAATGCCCGCCGATTTTTTGAATCGCCCGAGCTAGTCGAAATCAGAAAACAAGCGGGCGTTAAAGCCCCTGTGTTCCATTATTTGCAAACCTTAGAACAAGGCATACTATAGACAATTCATTTCTTTTTTACCCCCGATTTATCGGTTATGCGCTTTAGGCAAATGCGTGACCCGTAAATTTTTTGCATTGAACTAAACACAACAGAGG
>JABFRM010000029.1 GCA_013141155.1 Methylococcaceae bacterium
CAATATGAATTGTGTGTTGCCGGAAGCAGGATTTTTACAAACTTTACGGGATGCTTGTAACCAGTATGGCAGCGTGTTGATATTCGATGAAGTGATGACTGGTTTTCGGGTCGGTTTGCAGGGCGCGCAAGGGCTTTACGGTGTTACGCCAGATTTGACCACCTTAGGTAAAGTAATCGGCGGCGGTATGCCCGTGGGCGCGTTCGGCGGTAAAAAGCAGATCATGCAACAGCTGGCGCCTTTGGGGCCCATCTATCAAGCGGGAACGTTATCGGGTAATCCGGTGGCGATGGCGGCGGGTTTAAAAACCCTGGAACTGATTGCACAGCCTGGATTTTTCAATGAACTTGACCAAAAGACTGCGCGTTTGGTCAATGGTTTAAGGGATAGGGCAGGGGCGGCGGGTATTAATTTATCGACCAATCAAGTGGGCGGCATGTTTGGTTTGTTTTTCAGTCAGGATAAAACCATCACCCGTTTTGCGCAAGTCATGCAGTGCGATCAGGAACGGTTTAAACGGTTTTTTCATGGCATGTTGGCGCAAGGCGTTTATTTAGCCCCTTCGGCGTTTGAAGCGGGATTTGTTTCTGCTGCACATACCGAAGCGGATATTACGCAAACATTAGATATTGCCGCGGCGGTGTTTAAAACATTGTAGTTGGGTGCATAGGTAGGCGCAATCCTTAAAGAATTACGCCTACTTGGCTTACTAAGGATATGGTCAAAAATAACTTACCGATTGGGCGCGGAAAAATTCCACACCGTGGCGGCAATTTTTCTATTACGGGAAGTTAATTTCACGGAATCCCAAGTCAATATTGCTAGGTATGGGTTAAGTGTAATATTCTACCGATGCGGCAACAGGCGATTGACTGACATCGAAAAAATAAGTGCAGTTTTCCAGAGGATAGCTAAATACCTTGGCAGGGTTAGCGATAAAATTTATATTTAATTCTGTTAGTGCCTTATAGGCCTTGTCAAAAAACGTTAGCATTGACATATCCATGCCATGTGCCAAGGATTTAATAAAAACCCCATCTACATCAGATTCATCGGCAACATATAGTTGTAAATTTTTAAAACCACTGGCTTGCATCGCTTCTATCATCTCGATTTTATCTTGCGTAGGTGCGGTATTGTCACGACTTGAATGATAAACAAAATAAAAAGTATTAACACCCCCTTGTGCAGCCATTTGCCCTACTTGCTCACTAGAGAATGACCGGATCGAAAATTTAGCGTCATCAAACGAATGTGGAAGACCTGTAGATAAAGTCCAGGGTGATTTAACAAAAAAACATAATGTTACGTGAGCACTAATTTTAGCGTAGTGTTCTGTAGAATTAATTTCCCTACCGACTAAATACGTTAAGCTAGGATAAGCCCAAGATGAATTATCAAAAACAGCGCGAATATAGCCAGGAAATAGTTTAGTGACTAAATTTGCTAGATAACCGCCATAAGAAGTGCCAATTAAAATAATATTGTTGGCATTGATGTCGTACTTGGTGACGGCATCTTTGATTGCATTCAATATATCCAAAGCCGCCAATAGTCCAAAATTCTGATATTCGCCTCTCTTAGGCTTTAAAGAAGCGGTAATGTTTAAATGGGTGTTATTTTTTTCCGCAAATTCAATGATTGCCTTAATCGGTTCAACAGCGTTAGCGTCAGGAAAATAAACCTTTATTTTCTTTAAATCGGATTCTTCAAATTCAATTTCGGCACCAACCTCAGGCCTGGAATTGATGCAAAAATACTCAACACATAGAGTAGCCAATTGATATTTAGACGAAACTTTCCTACAAAATACCTCGGTATATTCCCCTAAGTCACCCCCGAAACCAGGGATATACACCACCAATCCCGCTTTAAATTCAGGATTATGTATCTGGTATTTACAGGGTCGATTTTTATTGAAGCGTAATTCAAAATCAGGGTTTGAGGTAAAGCTGATTTCTTGCGGATTTGTTGCCATTAGCTTTCCAATTGTTTAAGTGAGCAATTAGAGGTTTAGCTTAATTTAGGCTTTCAGCAAGGCGCCTTGGAATTCTATATCTTGCCAAGCGGCATATAACACTATCGCCACCGTGTTCGACAAATTGAGGCTTCTGCTGTCAGGACACATGGGTAAGTATAGTTGGTGTGCTGGTGTCAGCGTCTGCAAAAGCCCTCCAGGTAAGCCGCGTGTTTCAGGCCCAAACAACAACACATCCTGATCTTGAAAAACCACAGCGTTATAGGCAGCTTTGCCTTTGGTGGTTAAGGCGAACAGCCTCTGTTCTGAATGAAGGGTAGCAATAAAAGCGGGGAAGTGTGGGTAACGTTTGATATTTACCCATTCATGATAATCCAAACCGGCACGGCGCAGTTTTTTGTCGTCTAACTCAAAGCCTAAGGGTTCTATGAGATGCAACTGCGCGCCAGTGTTGGCACATAACCTGATGATATTGCCGGTATTTGCGGGGATTTCCGGTTCATACAGGGCGATATGCAGCATATATTTACTTGAGTGGGGACGTCTGTTTTAAATAACAAAGGAGCGGGGTACTTAACTAACGCACATAAAATAATCCGCGCTATGTGAAATACAGTGGGTAAAACACTTTCATCAAAACATGGCTAAGAGTAAATCCACTCATCCTTCGACAAGCTCAGGATGGAAGGAAATCGGCTTAAGTGAAGTTACCCACTCAATTTCACAGAGAGCCAAATAATCTTGGGTGGTATTGTTTTTCTAAAATCCTATCCCCTTTGAAGAAAAGGGGATGTTTACCCGTTATCTCATTTAAGCTGTGTTACTTAATGGCGACGGGGGTTAGCTTCCAAATGTCATTGTTATACTCGGTAATGGTTCGGTCAGTAGAAAATTTACCACTGGCGGCACAATTGAGTATGCTCATTTTTGTCCAACGTTCTTTATCTTGATAAGCGATTTCAACTTGTTTTTGTGCGTCAATGTAGCTGCGAAAATCAGCAATTGTCATCCAAGGATCGTGCGGGCTTTTTAATGAAGCAATAATGTCGTTAAAAATGCCTGGTTCAAATTGGTTAAAATGGCCACATTCCAATAAGTTCATTACGTTTTGTAAGGCTTCATCCTGTTTGATAATAGCTTCAGGATTATAGTGTCCACGCAGAGCCTCTACCTCAACTTCGTTTAAGCCGAATAAAAAGAAGTTTTCAGCACCGACTTCTTCACGCATTTCTATATTTGCGCCGTCCAGGGTGCCAATGGTCAAGGCACCATTCATCATGAATTTCATGTTGCCAGTACCCGAGGCTTCTTTACCGGCGGTGGAAATTTGCTCAGAAAGATCAGCGCCGGGGCAAATTTTTTCCATGGCAGAAACACGATAGTTAGGCATAAACACTAACTTAAGCTTACTGCCCACCTCTGGGTCGATATTAATGACGTTAGCAATGTTGTTAATGAGTTTAATGATTTTTTTCGCCATGACATAGCCGGGCGCTGCTTTGCCACCAATTAAGACGCAGCGATCCGTCCAGTTAGCAGTATCACCTTGTTTGATACGGTTGTATAAATGAATCACATGCAAAACGTTTAAGAGTTGCCGTTTATATTCATGGATACGTTTAACCTGTATATCAAATAACGCATTAACATTCAGTTCTATGTCAAACTCGGTTTTTTTAAAGTCAATTAAGCGTTGTTTGGCACTTTGTTGTACGGTATACCAACGTTTGCGAAACTTTGCGTCGTCAGCATAGGGTTTAAGTTTTTGCAGTTGCGAAAGGTCAGTTATCCAACCATCACCAATGGTTTCGGTGATTAATTCTGACAGCTCTGGGTTGCACGCAGCAAGCCAACGTCTTGGGGTGACGCCGTTGGTTTTGTTATTAAACTTATACGGCCAAAGGTCATAAAAATCTTTAAATAAACCTTGTTGCAATAATTTGGAATGTAATTCAGCTACGCCATTCACCGAAAAACTACCGACAATGGCCAGATAAGCCATGCGCACGCGTTGCTCAGACCCTTCTTCAATAAGCGACATTCGGGCTAAACGGTCTTGATCGCCCGGCCAGTGTGCAGAGACTTCCGCCAAGAAATGCGCATTAATTTCAAAAATAATCTCCATTAAACGGGGCAATAAATATTTAAACAGTCCCACCGACCATTTTTCCAAGGCTTCCGGCAGTAATGTGTGGTTGGTATACGCCATAGTAGCTGTGGTAATTTTCCAGGCGGTCGCCCAGTCTAAACCATGTTCATCTAATAATAATCGCATCAATTCTGCAACCGCAATACTGGGATGGGTGTCATTTAATTGAAAACAGTTTTTAGCAGCAAAGTCTTTAATATCATTGCCTTCTCGACCTAGCCAGATGGCAATCACATCTTGTAAACTGGCCGAGGCGAGAAAATATTGTTGCCGTAAGCGCAGGGCTTTACCATTTTCGTTGGCGTCATTGGGGTATAAAACCATGGTGATGTTTTCAGCGGTATTTTTTGCGGCGACCGCATCAGCATAATCACCGGCATTGAATTCCTGTAAATCGAATTCTTCGGTTGCAGTTGCTTTCCATAAACGCAGGGTGTTCACGGTATTATTTTGATAACCTGGGATCGGGGTATCATAAGGTATCGCCAATACATCGTGGCTATCAAGCCAGTGTGTTGTCTTAACCCCGTGTAGGTCGGTATGGGTTTCGGTATGTCCGCCAAACTTTATGCGGCGAGTATATTCTGGCCGCTCAGTTTCCCAAACATTGCCATTGCGTAACCAATGATCAGGGCCTTCAACCTGTTCACCGTTGACAATGGTTTGTGAAAACATACCATATTCATAGCGTAAACCGTAACCAGTTACTGGCAATTGCAGGGTTGCACAACTGTCGATAAAACAGGCCGCCAAACGACCTAAACCGCCGTTGCCAAGGCCGGCATCCGGTTCTTGTTCAATGAGTTCTTCAGTATGGATGCCTAAGTCATACATGGCTTGGGTGACTTGATCGGCAATGCCTAAATTGAGCATTGCGTTACTTAAGGCGCGCCCCATTAAAAACTCCAGCGACAGGTAAAAAGTTTTTTTACAATTTTGATCGCGATAGGTTTTATAGGTTTTTTTACGACGCTCTACGAGTCTATCGCCAATAGCCATCGACAGGGCTTCGTAGGCATAGTGCGGAGATCGGCAATATTCATCCCGACCTAAACGCTGACCATAATAACGCCGAAAATCTGCACCGAGCGCTTTTTTGGAAAGACCTAAATCTGGGAGCTTAGTGATTTCGGGGCAGGGGGTGCTTTTCTCAAATTTCTTATCAGGCATATTGAATATCCAATGCTGTAGTACGTTAATTTTCTAATAATGTTGCCCATGACCCCATCCCTGAATGGCAACATTTTAGCAGGCAGGTGGCGTAGATAACTTATACGTTCTGCCTGCATCATTATTTAAGTTAATTTTCCATGACATTGCTTGAATTTTAATTCTGAACCACAAGGGCAGGGGTCGTTACGCCCTACTTTTTGCCCTTCACGGGTAAAAGGTTGAGCTAAAATTTCAGATTCGTCACGGGTAGCCGCTACAATGGCTTCCGGCGAATTTAACGCAGGCGCTTCAGCATGTTCAAAGTGCATTTCTTTGGGTGCTTGACGTTGTGCATCAATAGCCTCTACATCTTCTTCACGGGTGACCTGTACTTTGGCTAAAATGCCAATAATTTCAACTTTAATTTGCTCTAACAGGCTGGAAAACATTTCAAAGGCTTCGCGTTTATATTCTTGCTTAGGATCTTTCTGTGCATAACCTCTAAAATGAATACCCTGACGCAAATAGTCCATGGCAGCAAGATGATCTTTCCAACTGCCATCTAACACTTGTAACATGACCGATTTTTCAAAATGTTGTAATACTTCGGTTGAAATCTGCTTTTCTTTGGCGTGATGATCCTGCTCTAATCGATCAATGACAGTTTGCCGCAGCGCTGCTTCATTCGGAATGGCTTTTTGGCTAAATAATTGTTGTAAGGGAATATCTGCATTAAAATCTAGGCGTAATTGCTCTTCTAAACTACCAATTTGCCATTGTTCAGTCATGGTTTTCGGCGGCACAAAACGGGTAATAGTATTATTGATGACGTCCTCACGGATAGCCTTTACAATATCAGAAACGTTATCGGCAGCCATTAATTCATTACGTTGCGCATAGACCACTTTACGTTGATCGTTGGCGACATCATCATACGCCAGAATTTCTTTACGAATGTCAAAGTTACGTCCCTCAACCTTGCGTTGTGCGCTTTCAATGGAACGGGTAACCCACGGATGTTCAATAGCCTCACCTTCACCCATGCCGAGTTTTTGCATTAAACCAGCAACCCTATCCGAAGCAAAAATACGCATTAAGTCATCTTCCAGGGATAAATAAAAGCGCGTAGAACCTGGGTCGCCTTGGCGACCAGACCGCCCCCTGAGCTGGTTGTCGATACGTCTGGACTCATGGCGCTCTGAACCAATGACATGCAAACCACCGCTGGCAATAACTTGCGCATGACGGTCAAGCCATGCACCACGTGTTTTTTCACGTTCGGCGTAGCTAATATCTTCGCCTAAGGTGGCATATTCAACATCTAAATTACCACCGAGCACTATGTCGGTACCACGGCCAGCCATATTGGTGGCAATGGTAACCGCACCTGGCATACCGGCTTGCGAAATAATGTGTGCTTCCCGCTCATGCTGTTTGGCATTAAGGACTTCATGCGGGATGTTTAATTGCGTCAGCAAAGTAGACAGTAATTCCGAGTTTTCGATAGAGGTGGTGCCAACCAGCACTGGTTGTTGACGGACCACACATTCTCTGATGTCACTGGCGATTGCGGTATATTTTTCTTTTGCCGTGAGATACACCACATCGCCTAAATCCCGGCGGATTAAGGCGCGATGAGTGGGAATGACCACCACTTCTAAACCATAAATTTTGTTTAACTCAAAGGCTTCTGTATCCGCAGTCCCGGTCATACCAGACAGTTTTTCGTACAATCTGAAATAGTTTTGAAAGGTAATGGATGCCAAAGTTTGGTTTTCATTTTGAATCGGAACACCTTCTTTAGCTTCAATCGCCTGATGTAATCCGTCAGACCAGCGTCTACCAGGCATCGCTCTGCCAGTAAATTCATCGACGATCATGATTTCTTTGGTAGCAGTCACAATATATTCAACATCGCGTTTAAACAGGTGATGCGCCCTTAACGAAGCATTTATATAGTGCATCAAGCGAATATTGGCAGCTTCGTACAAGCTTCCGCCTTTCATTAAGCCGTGTTCAAGCATGAGATCCTCAATGCGCTCATGACCTGCTTCGGTTAAATGGATTTGTTTGGTTTTTTCATCAATACTAAAATCGCCAGGACCCTCTTCTTTTTCCTGTTTGGTCAGTAACGGCACAATCGCATTGGTTCTGACGTAAATTTCAGTGCCTTCTTCCGTAGGGCCTGAAATAATCAGTGGCGTGCGGGCCTCATCAATCAGGATGGAATCGACTTCGTCAACGATGGCAAAGTTTAAGCCACGTTGAACTTTTTGCTCCATGCTGAACGCCATGTTATCGCGTAGATAATCAAAACCGAATTCGTTATTGGTGCCGTAAGTAATGTCCGCCGCGTAGGATTGACGGCGTTCGTTGCTATCCAAACCATTCACAATAACGCCAGTGGTTAAGCCTAAAAAAGCATATAACTTACCCATCCAAGCTGCATCACGACTGGCTAGGTAATCATTGACGGTGACCACATGCACGCCATTTCCAGGCAAGGCATTCAAATAAGCCGCCAAAGTCGCCATCAGCGTTTTACCTTCACCGGTTTTCATTTCGGCGATTTTGCCGTCATTCAGCATCATGCCGCCGATCATTTGCACATCAAAATGGCGCATGCCAAAAACCCTGGAAGAAGCCTCACGCACGACCGCAAAGGCTTCGGGAATAAGCTCGTTAAGCTTTTCGCCTTGTGCTAAACGATTGCGAAATTCCTGGGTTTTGGCTTGCAACTCAGCATCGTTAAGTTTTTCAGTTGCAGCAGACAAGGCGTTAATTTTTTTAACAATTTGTCTTTTTTTCTTAACCAGTCGGTCATTACGGCTACCAACTACTAATTTAACCAGCTTACCTAACATACTTTTTTCCGAAGTGACAAAATAATTAAAAGAGGGTACAAAACCCTTAGATTATAACCCGTTTAAACTAAATTTTACTAGGCAATTATCCAAGCGCTTGTTAGACATTACCTTTTGTGAAAGTAATATTGGGTTTCAGTATAGACCATAAACTATTGTTATGGCACTTTTGGCTCAGACTTTGAAAACTAAAACAAGGAGAGTCGCTACTTTTGCGATAGCTTGTTTTGGGCATCCCAGCCCAAGCAAGCGGCAAAAGACTACGCGACAGTTATTTTGCTCCGCAAGCCCCGATACCCCTGGCACAATATCGTCCCGA
>JABFRM010000258.1 GCA_013141155.1 Methylococcaceae bacterium
AAACTCCAGTGCAGCTTTAGACGAGACGCGCGAAGCATCCCGATCAGCATAGTTTTGGTTTCGTAATTTAGAGTCTTTATTTAAATAATCATAATAGTGTCCGTCCAAGGCCTGCCAATCATCAAATCTTACCCCCGCCATCAAACTCCAATCGGGGATAAAGCGCCAATCCAACTGCGAAAAAACGCTGTTGGTTTGCGTTGCACCTCCACTATTGGTCACCGCTTGGTCGCGATTAGCCGCAGAGATGTCATTGGCATTGAACAGATTGGTATTGGTACTGCCGTGTACAAATTGATAGCCGCCCATAAACGATAAATCGTCTCGACCTAAGAACTTATCGGTGGCAAGCTTTAGGTCATACGTTGCCCACCAAGTATTAATGTCCGTGACTTGACCCTTGCCATTGTTAAGTGGGTCAAGCGGGGAAAAATTTGAGGCAAGGGTTTTATCTTTAAACGGATCGTAATAACTGGCGGTGGTGTCAATTTTCCAGTCATTCGAGATTTTTCCTTTCAAATTGAACCCATAATTAAGCGCCTGACGGGTTAAATCATTATTTCTAAAAGCAGTGGTTGGAACGGTAAAATTTTGACCATTTTGGTTAACATTACCGCTGTACACCGTTTGTCCAGCAGCATTTTTGAGCAAGCTTAAGGCAGGATTATTGAAATTATTGCGCTCTTCATAAGCAATAGTGAAACGGGCTTGCAATTCATCCGTTAAATCGTAAGCCATTTTAAGCTTAAATAAATCAGTCGCAACGTGTTGCGTACCATCATCACCAAATATGACCCCAGGCACACCGGCTTTATTTTTCACATTGTTTGGGTCAACGGGGATGGTGGTCAATTGAGCGCCAGTGACGGCGATTCCCTTAGGGGGTCCTGCGGAAAAAGCAGTGGTATCTATGGGATCCATCGGTTGCCCATCATTTTCCAAATGATTGTAAAAGCCATAAACACTGAATTTACCGATGCGGTCGCCGCCGGAAAGAAAGGTTCTAAAGCCGCTGAGCAATTCATTGCGTCCACCCCGGTGCATATCTTGAAACATACCCGTGACATTCATTTCCGCTTCAAATTTATCAGGCATTTTGGTGTTCAGGTTGATCACGCCGCCCATCGAACCGCCACCATATTGGGCTGAAAATGGGCCATATAACACATCAGCCGTTTCAATTTCGCTGGGCGCCACCATAGACCATCTGGGAACACCGGCAAAACTGACGTTAACCGGATTGTGCAAGGGCATTCCATCGGCAAACACCATGTTATGCGTAGTTTGCAAAATATTCGTACCGCGTATGCCCATCATCGCATTTTGATCGCCAATATAACGTTTACGCATGTGTAGGCTAGGCGCGTACCTTAAGACATCTTCAGCAGTAGTTGCATTCACTTTAAGCGCGACATCCGCAGCATCAATGGTATAGGTGGGGGTTGACTTGGCGGTATCAGGAAACTTTCGATCCGTTATGTCGCCCGTAACGACCATTTCCTCACCTTGATAAATCTCTGGTTGCTTTTCTTTAGTGGATTTAACCGTGGGTTTAATAGATTCAGCAGCCAAAGCAGTTCCTAAGTATGTTATTCCCAATAAGAGCAGTGTTTTTTTCATCGTTCCTCCGATAGTTTTAGTTATTATTTGTAGTTTTGCCATTACCCGCCATAATATAATGCATTATCTATGCCATAAATATTATTGCTAATAATCAACGCGTTGTAAAAACACAAAATCTTGTTATGGATTTTTTATGTTATATGCCGCACTTTTTATGTGTCATATAACATTGTTTAATTTTTAGCCTTCTAAATCCGGCAATGATAAAGGACGGCTAAAACCATAAAAAAACCGAGTGAAAATAGCCAAAACAATCACGTTAAAAATTTTACTCAATCAGCATAAGCAATATTTGTTTGGCCTATTGCGACGCCAAAAACTAACAATAAACGTTTAAACCAGTTAAAATGACTGATTTTCACCAATGACCACTTGCGATAACAACCGAATCAGTAAAGGCCATGCAAAGTAATTATAAAACCGACGATTTAAGAATAATTGGTATGCAAGAAGTCATTGCGCCTGATCAATGTCACGCTGAAATGCCGATTACCGATACCGCAGCAGAGACGGCATTTACCACTCGCAAGGCTATTCATCAAATTCTCACTAGAAAAGATCAGCGATTATTGGTTATCGTAGGGCCCTGTTCGATACATGACCCACAAGCAGCCATTGAATACGCTAAAAATCTGAAGGCACTTAAGGATGAGTTACAAGACAACTTGTTGATCGTCATGCGGGTGTATTTTGAAAAACCCCGCACCACGGTTGGCTGGAAAGGATTAATCAATGACCCCGACCTTAACTCAAGTTTTGATGTTAATAAAGGTTTGCGCGTGGCACGGCGGCTATTACTCGACCTTGCCGAATTAGGCATACCCGCTGCCACTGAATACCTCGATTTAATTACCCCACAGTATTTTGCCGACTTAATCGCTTGGGGCGCTATTGGCGCGAGAACCACGGAAAGCCAGGTACATCGTGAATTAGCATCGGGTCTTTCTTGTCCTGTGGGTTTTAAAAATGCCACGGATGGCGGCATTAAAATCGCCATTGATGCGATTAGATCCGCCAATAGCCCGCATAATTTTTTATCGGTCACTAAAGCGGGCCGTTCGGCGATATTCTCAACCACTGGCAATGAAGATGCGCATATCATTTTGAGAGGCGGCAACAATCAGCCGAATTATGATGCCATTCATGTAGAAAAAGTTGCAGAAGGCCTAGAAAAAGCTAATCTCCCGCAGAATATTATGATTGATTTTAGCCATGACAATAGCCTTAAACAATGTCAGCGACAACTGATTGTCGGTGAAGATGTCGCTGAGCAAATTACCAACGGCGACCAGCGCATCATGGGGGTGATGATTGAAAGCCATTTGAAATCAGGGCGGCAGGATGTGGTTGAGGGGCAACCCTTGGTCTATGGACAAAGTATTACTGATGGCTGTTTGGGCTGGCAGGATACGGCAACGTTATTAAGGACACTAGCGGTAGCGGTGCAGCAACGCCGCACTAAACTTAAGCAACAGGATCAAGCATGAACGTAATAATCAACGGTGAAACGCGTGCCTTTACTGACCATGCCAGCGTTGCAACAGCGATTGCCGAGCTGGGTTTAACCGGTAAAAAAATAGCGGTCGAATTAAATAAAGAAATCCTCCCGTATGATCAATTTGACCGCCAAGTTTTACAAGATAATGACCGGCTTGAAATTGTGCATGCGATTGGCGGCGGGCAAGATGATGGTTTTATGTTGGCAGGCAAACGTTACGCCTCCAGATTGTTAGTGGGTACCGGTAAATATAAAGATTTAGAAGAAACCCGTTTGGCGATTGAAGCCAGTGGCGCAGAAATTGTGACAGTGGCATTGCGACGCACTAACATTGGTCAAAACCCCAACGCACCTAATCTGTTGGATATTATTTCACCGGATAAATATACTATTTTGCCGAACACCGCGGGTTGTTATACCGCTGATGATGCAGTTAGAACCTGCCGTTTGGCGCGGGAATTATTGGGCGGGCATAAACTGGTCAAGTTGGAAGTGTTGGCTGATCAAAAAACGCTTTTTCCCGATGTCGCTGAAACCTATCTAGCGGCAGCACTGCTGGTGAAAGACGGTTTTGATGTGATGGTTTACACCAATGACGATCCGATTGCCGCCAAACGCCTTGAAGACATCGGCTGTGTAGCGGTTATGCCCTTGGCCGCGCCGATTGGTTCTGGTTTAGGTATTCGCAATCCATACAATATTTTAACCATTGTCGAAAATGCCAAGGTGCCGATTTTAGTGGATGCAGGCGTTGGCACGGCATCTGACGCGGCTATTGCGATGGAATTAGGCTGTGCCGGTGTTCTTATGAATACCGCCATCGCCGCTGCGCAAAATCCGATTCTGATGGCATCTGCGATGCGTAAAGGCATCGAAGCAGGACGGGAAGCATATTTAGCCGGGCGTATGCCCAGAAAGCGCTTTGCGTCAGCATCATCCCCTATTGATGGTTTGTTTTTGTAAGCAATGAACTTATTAGAACCCACGCATGACCGCCGCATCCGTAGTTTTATCCGCCGCCAAGGCAAATTGACCCCAGGACAACAGCGGGCTTTAGATAATCTCTGGCAAAACTACGGGCTTGATCCAAGCCTTACTGACGATTTTAAAACGGTATTCGGGCGTGATGCCGAATTGGTTATGGAAATTGGCTTTGGTGATGGTGAAAGCCTACTCGCCATGGCAATCGCCAATCCAGACTTGAATTATATCGGAATAGAAGTGCATCAGCCCGGCGTTGGGCATTTAATGCTGAAGCTGCATGAGTTTAATGTGACCAATGTCCGCATTTACAATCATGATGCCGTGGAGATTTTAGAACAACGCATCCCAGATAATAGCTTGGTGGGCGTGCAACTATTCTTTCCTGATCCTTGGCACAAAACCCGTCATCATAAACGCCGGATTGTGAATGCGGCGTTTTTAAAACTGCTAAGTCGAAAATTAAAGGCCGGCGGTTATTTCCATGCCGCCACCGATTGGCAACATTATGCAGAACACATGCTGACGACGTTATCAAGCGAGCCTGCATTTAACAATGCCAGCCTGACCAATGACTATTGCGAACGCCCAGATTACCGTCCACTCACCAAATTTGAAAATCGTGGTTTACGTTTAGGGCATGGCGTTTGGGATTTAATCTTTATAAAACCAGCATAAAACATACGCTACATTAACTACCCCATTCACCATACCCTATTCGCTTTCCTGATTAGGAATGAACGATAAATAACTTCCGGAATTGCCTCCACTATCTACACAAGTTTCAAAGCACGTCATTCCGGCATCCCTGCCGGAATGACGAACTTTTTGGCGCTGGCTAAAGCCACCTTACTAATCAGATCGGCTTTTAAAAGCATTATTTTGCCACCGCAGGCAATGGCGTAATTTTAACTTCAGCTTCAAGTTGTTTGGTTTTCTCAACTATATAAGCATCCAAAGCTTTTTCATCAATTTTCATGGCATTATTTACTTTGGTTTTTTCATAAAAATCAGTTAAACGACCATGAATATAATCATTTTTAATCTGTGCAATGATCTCATCCTTAACTGCGGCATATTCCTTAATGCCTTTAGGTTTTTGGTCATATTTTCTCAGCACATGAAAGCCATACTTGGTCTCAACTGGCTCACTGATTTCATGCAGCTTTAATTTATAGGACACGTCCTCAAAAGCTTTTAACATCTTACCCTTAGAAAAAAAACCCAATTGGCCTTTATTGTCCTTAACACTGGGATCATCTGAATACTTTAAGGCTAGCGTTCCAAAATCAGCGCCTTTTTTTAATTGTGCAATAATATTTTTTGCCAGTTTTAAAGCCTCCTTATCTGAATGCTTGGTACGCGTCTCCAATAAAATATGCTCAACCGCCACTTGTTCAGGTTCAACATATTTTTCTTTATTGGCTTTATATTCCACAGCCGCCAATGGCTCAAAGTCAGGCAAATTTTGTTCGCTTAACTGCTTAATTTTTAAGTTAAAATAAACCATTTTCAGCGTCTCATCTAACTGAGCTTGCTCATCTGCGGTTAACGGCTTGCTTCTAACCTCGGCTGCCACCGTTTTGGCTATGTACAACTCCTGCAATTTTTCTTGCAAGTCGGCTTTTCGTTTCAATATCTCAAGCTGTACTTTCACTGGCGCAGGTTTTAACAGCGCATCAATATCGAATTTATTAATCCCCACCCCTTGCTTATCAACTATCACATCCCCGCTGGAAGCCCATGCAGCACCGCCAGCAATTAATAACATAACCGCTAAATAGTTTTTTTTCATGCTTTACTCTCTTCTTGTCCTCGGCAACAGCCGATAATGATGGCATTATATCGTATCTCAACAGTCACCTGTAGCGCACAACAGCTAGAAGTTTCCCATAAAAAAAGGCAGACCTAAGTCTGCCTTTTTAGGGAATCTCTTTCAAGCTTCTAAAACTTGAGCAAGATTTTTTTACTGTCTAAAATATAGACAACGTAAAGTGAGCATAACCCAATCTACGTTGTTCAATATCATTACAGCTTATCTATTCCGTGTAAATGTATGCGGAATTGACTCGCCGATTACGCTGGTAGCTTCAGCTGCATAGTTACCACGAATCGCAGCAAAACCAATAACGGGAACCCCTTTGATTTTAGCAAACGAAGCTGTATCGTTAGTAGCGCTAGCATCTAACAAAATTGTACCCCAACCATTCATATAATCAACACCGTAATTTTTAGTGTATGACGAGTTTAACACTCGGCTTGCTGTAGTGCCGCCTTTTAAACCAAATGATAAGATATTAACTTCTCGTGGCAATATATCAACAGGCGATGTAGAAACAGGTGAGAATTCATCACCACCCGTTATAACATTTTGTGCTTCTTCTCTATTGTAAAACGCACCGCCCATTTTAATATCAGTCGCAGTGGAATTGGCATTAATGATAACCGAAGCAATACCCGTAGTAGGTGAAACTATATTTGACGTTTGGGTGCTAGAGAAAATACCATGTTTACGCATTGGGAAAGTGATAACCCAATCGGTACCAGCAGCATCAGGTGTTGTCAGTGACGTTACTAAATAATCGTTAGTAATAGCAGTCGCCGCTAACACATGCGCGATTGGATACGCATTGATACCTGACGAATCTGGAACATTGATGCTGCCATTTGCTAATGCAACTTCAGCTTTACCAGCAGGCGTCAATACATAATCAGCAGTAGGCCCAAATGGCGTAGTAATAGACGCTAAACCCGCATTGTTCATCACTGTAGAATCTAAAACGTTACCAGAAGCTAAAGAAGGCAGCAAAAAGGTATGGTAGTTACTAGATAAATAATGTTGCCCAATAGTAGTTTGATAGTTTCTGATCGCTACTGGCATTGCAACGTTAGCATTACCTTTATTAACATCTAATAAGAAAGACCAACCTGACAAACCGCCGCCTGGTGCTTTAATACCTTTTGGTGGATTAGTCGTATCATTAACACCCCCTACGATAGAATTTGCACCACCTTCTGTAAATAAGCCAGTCGTCCAAGCGGTTTTAACTGCACCGCAATTTGCTGGCGTACCAGAAGCATGTTTAACACCGGAGATTACAGTAGTTTCAGTCACAACACCCATTTCAATGACTTCAACATACCCTTCACGCGTATCAGCATCAGTGGTGTTGGTGTAAACAGTACCTTTAAGTACTTGACCAGCAGCAGGAATTGCAGGGAAAGTACAAGTGGTATCATTCGTGCTAATAACCGCTTGTCCCGTTGTATTTGGGGCAAGTGTGAAAGAAAAATGATCTTGCGGTGACATATAAACGTTAAAATCTAATACGTCGTTAGACAATTTAGATTCACGGATACGCACTTTTACTGCTTTAGTTTGATTAGTGGTGTTTCTGATATTGTAAGCAGATTGAAAGCCATTGTTAGTGTTGTAATAAGGAAAAACCAACACTTGTGCATTTTGGCCTGACTCATCAATAGCGACGGCTGACGCATTTTGCACAGCCGCTACACTTAACAATGCAACCGTTGCTGCTGCTATTTTTGTTTTCTTAAACATGTAATACTCCTACTTTAATAAAAAGCTAAAAATTTAATTAATTAAAATTTACTTACTCGACAGGTGAAACCACTCACCAGAGCCCGTATCTCGCATCCATTGCTCCTTTAACAGTGAACTCGTGTCCATAGTGTCACCCCATCTAGCGACGTTGATTGTAACATAGATTCGCATTGTTACAACACAATTTTCCATGCACGCAACATCGACTACTTCGGCCTTTTTCCACATTCCTACGCCACCGAAACCACGTTTGTATTGTTCAATATCAAATACTTTGCGATATTCAGGCACCTCGTAGGCATAGGCTTTGTCAAGCTTCCCCTCGATTAACGCTTGCCATCGTTCACCAGCTTTCATTCTAACACTTTCTTCAGCCGTCAACTCTTGTTTAGCCGAACAATTTAACGTCAGCACTACAACAACTAAAGCCACGCCAAATTTCACAGCCCACTGGATAAAACCCTTTATTATCACTTACATCAACCCTACAGTTATCAGATACAAGCAACTTTCTGCTTACAATTCACTTTAAGTTACTGTGTAAATTATAAAGATAATCTATGCAATTACAAGACAAGTTAGCAATATTTTATTTAAATACGCGTCTTGAATGAATAAAAGCAATGAGTTACCCCTAAAATTTACTAGGCGAATGCCAATTATAACCAGCTAAAAGACCTTATATCTAATTCGATATAGCAGATTATTTTAAGCGCACTCGCACAGGAAGCTAGACGACCACTTCCGTACTATAACAT
>JABFRM010000054.1 GCA_013141155.1 Methylococcaceae bacterium
GTATAAGGCCTGCACGGCACATTTTCGGGCATTGGTTCGCGCTACACTCATCAGGCTTCCAGATTCTTAAATAAATTGACCATCTCAATGGCTGACATGGCTGCTTCCGCACCTTTGTTGCCCGCTTTGGTGCCTGCGCGTTCGATGGCTTGTTCAATCGAGTCCACGGTTAATACCCCAAAGCTTACCGGAATATCATACTGTAACGAAACCTGTGCGATGCCTTTCACGCACTCTCCCGCGACATATTCAAAATGCGGAGTGCCGCCGCGAATAACCGCACCCAAGGCGATAATGGCATCGTATTTTTTAGCGGCAGCAACGCGCTGCACCACCATGGGCAATTCAAACGCACCCGGCGCCCTGACGACGTGAATGTTGGCGCGATCCGCACCGTGACGCACTAAAGCATCAATTGCGCCCGCTTCTAATTGCTCGACAATAAAACTGTTAAACCGCGAGGCAACCAGACAAAATTTGGCACCCTGCACGATTAAGTTTCCTTCAAAAGTTGTTAATGTTGACATGTTTTTTCTCAAAAATAATTATGTGTTAATCGTGGAATAGGGTTAGCAAGGTGGTTATATTTGATTAATAAAATCAGTAACTTCTAAATCAAAACCTGACAAACCAATATATTTTTTCTGCGCGCCCATCACTTTTAATTTATGTACCCCTAAATCCGCCAAAATACGCGATCCGGTGCCAGTCATACGTCGGTCAGTTTCGATCGGCGGTGTAGACGCATTATTAATGCCATTATCTTGCATTTGATAATAGTGAATCAGTTCCGCCAGCGCTTTGTTGTTCTCGTTCTGCCGAATCAACACCAGTACACCACGTCCTTCAGCGGCAATTTTTGCCATTGCTTCCCGCACCGATACCGTGCAATCAGTGCGTTTGGATAATAACAAATCGTCCAATATATTGCGTGAGTGCACCCTTACCAATACAGGCTCTTCAGTGGCAACATCACCCATTACTAAGGCCAGATGCAGATTATTGTCATGCCGATCCTGGTAAACATATAACTTAAAATCACCAAGCTCTGTGGGATATGCACACTCACTAATGCGTTCCAGGGTGTTTTCATGCTCAATGCGGTAATGAATTAAATCTGCTATCGTGCCGATTTTAAGGTTATGCGTTTGGGCAAAAATTTCCAAATCTGGTCGTCTTGCCATAGAGCCGTCATCATTGAGAATTTCTACGATCACCGCCGCAGGCTCCATACCGGCTAATCTTGCCAAATCACAACCCGCTTCGGTATGCCCCGCACGGTTTAAAACGCCGCCAGATTGCGCCATCAGCGGAAAAATATGCCCTGGCTGCACCAAGTCATCCGCTACGGCATCACTTGCCACGGCTGCCTGAACGGTACGCGCTCGATCAGCCGCAGAAATACCCGTAGTCACTCCCGTTGCGGCTTCAATCGACACGGTAAAGTTAGTGGAATGCGCAGTTTTATTTTCATTCACCATCAACGGCAAGCGCAATTGTTTACAACGTTCATGGGTTAACGTTAAACAAATTAAGCCGCGACCATAGCGCGCCATAAAATTGATGTCTTCAGCGCGTGTTGCACTTGCCGCCATCACCAAATCTCCTTCGTTCTCACGGTCTTCATCATCCATAATGATAACCATTTTTCCTAACCGTAAATCGGCGATAATCTCTTCGATACTATTCATGTTCATATAAAGCCACTTTTTTGTAACAATTCCGTGGTCACGCCACTGGTGCTTTTTGCGGCTGCTTCACCCAGCATTAATCGCTCCATATAACGGGCCAATAAATCCACTTCCAAATTTACTTTTACACCCACCCGTGTTGCGCCCAAAGTGGTCTGTTGCCAAGTATGCGGCACGATATTGACGCTAAACACTGCGCCGTCCACCGAATTCACGGTTAAGCTAATGCCGTCAATACAGATTGAGCCTTTCTCACTGATATATTTCGCCAGATTGTCCGGTGCTTTGATGTTGAGCCGATAAGAACGCCCATCGGCATCAATAGCTAACACCGACCCAATGCCATCCACATGTCCACTGACAATATGCCCACCCATCCGGGTGCTAGGCGTGAGCGCCAACTCCAGATTAACCGCTGTTCCCACTTGCGCAGTTGCTAAAGTCGTCCGCGATAAAGTTTCATTCGACACATCGGCACTAAAAGATTGCTTATCCAGCGTCACCGCCGTCAAACACACACCATTCACGGCAATACTATCGCCTAAAGCAACATCAGTCATCGCTAACTGACCCGTTGCAATACTTAAGCGTGCATCACCACCACGCTTTTCAATAAGGTTAATTTTACCCATTGCCAAAATAATACCGGTAAACATTAAGCCGATTCCTTAAAGGTGACTGTTAAGCGCAGATCAGCGCCTACACGGCGTACATCTCGCCATTGGATAGTTTTTTTATCACGCATCATTTGCAGGGCTGGCAGCGTAAACAATCCGCGGCCACCATCACCCAAAATGGCTGGTGCCATATAAATAATGCCTTCATCCAACAGGTTTTTTGCCAGTAATGCACCATTTAGAGTGGATCCTGCTTCCACTAATATCTCATTGACTTGCTGCTGCCCTAAAAATGTCAAAACCGCCAGCAAATCTAACCGATCATCATGTATGGGTAGGCTATGCACTTCAAAACCAGCTTGTTGCAAGGCGTTAATTTTAAGCTGGTCATTCGATCCGGTTAAAATTAAACTGCGCCCGGGTAAGGTTACCATTTTAGCGTTTACGGGTATTTTAAGTTGGGAATCCAATACCACCCGAATAGGTTGGGTGACCGGAAAATCCACGCGTGCATTCAAAGACGGATCATCACTCAGCACGGTATTAATGCCAGTTAAAATTGCAGAACTCCCCGCTCTTAAACGTTGAACATCCGCACGCGCTTCTGGACAGGTAATCCACTGACTTTCACCAGACGCCATCGCTGTACGCCCATCCAGGCTCATGGCTAATTTAGAACGCACAAAAGGAAGTCCAGTACGCATGCGTTTAATAAAGCCGCGATTGAGCTGTTCGGCATCGCGCTGCATCAACCCTAACTCAACTTGTATACCAGCGTCTTGCAGTTTTTTTAAACCCGCACCTGCCACCAGCGGATTCGGATCTTGCATCGCCACCACCACCCGCGCAATACCGGCAGCAATGAACGCATCGCAACAAGGCGGCGTTTTGCCGAAATGACTGCAAGGCTCGAGCGTGACATAAGCGGTTGCACCTTGCGCTGACGGTATTTGCTGTAAAGCCCTGATCTCTGCATGGGCGAAGCCTGCTTTTTCATGCCAGCCTTCAGCGATAATTTGGTTGTCTTTCACCAACACGCAACCCACGCAGGGGTTTGGATCAGTGGTATAACGCCCCAAACGCGCCAACTGGATTGCACGCGCCATGTAAACAGTCTCTTGTTGCATGGCTTAAGGTTTGGGTAAATTATTGATCATGTCCGTAAATTCACTGACATCTTGAAAACTGCGATATACCGAGGCAAACCTAACGAAAGCGACATGATCTAACAGGCTTAATTCTTTCATGACTAACTCGCCTAAATCATTGGCCTGAATTTCACGCTCACCACGCGCCATCAAGGCTTTTTTGATGCGCATCACCGCAGCCTCAATCGCATCGCTGCTCACTGGTCGCTTCTCCAGCGCCCGCAGCATACCACCCCGCAATTTTGCCTCATTAAATGTTTCGCGCACGCCATTGCGCTTAATGACTGGCGGCAAGCCGATTTCAGCGAACTCGTAAGTTGTAAAGCGTTCTTTACAGGTATTGCATTCACGTCGTCGCCTTACCTGATCACCTTCATTGCTCAATCGTGAATCAATAACCCGTGTATCTTGATCTGCACAAAACGGACAGCGCATACTTAAGCCTTTTGCTTATAAAACATTCCCGTTAATAGGGACTTTACCTTCAAGGGCGCTAATTTTATAACAAATTCAAAGAGTATTCTGTTTTATTATTGATCCATCAAGCTATAGCAGGTTGCCGACCTCATTATCAACATCACCTATTCATCCGATGGCTAATCAGGTCATTTACTACCCCAGGATCGGCAAGGGTAGAAGTGTCGCCTAAATTCTCCAACTCATTCGCTGCCACTTTGCGCAAAATACGGCGCATGATTTTACCGGAACGGGTTTTCGGTAAGCCTGGCGCCCACTGGATAATGTCAGGATTGGCGATGGCGCCAATCTCCGCCCGCACCAAGTTAATCAAGGCTAGCCTTAAAGTTTCGGTGGGTTCTACGCCGACATTTAAAGTCACATAGGCATATATACCTTGACCTTTAATTGAATGCGGATACCCGACGACGGCGGCTTCAGCGATATCGGGATGCAACACCAGTGCACTTTCCACTTCTGCCGTACCAAGGCGATGGCCGGAAACATTGATGACATCATCAACGCGACCGGTAATCCAGTAGTAGCCGTCTTTATCGCGCCGCGCACCATCGCCGGTAAAATAATAGCCAGGGAAGCTTTTAAAATAGGTTTCAACAAAACGCCGATGATCACCGTAAAGGCTACGCGCCTGTCCAGGCCAAGCGCAGCTAATGGTTAAAATACCTTCCGCCTCACCTTCTAATACATTACCGCTGTTATCCAATATTTCCGGTTTTACACCAAAAAATGGCAGGGTTGCAGAACCTGGTTTTAGGTCAGTTGCACCCGGCAGCGGGGTGATCATGATACCGCCGGTTTCGGTTTGCCACCAAGTGTCCACAATCGGGCAGCGCTGTTCGCCAACCACCCTGTAATACCATTCCCACGCTTCAGGATTGATCGGCTCGCCCACAGTACCTAGGATTCTTAAGCTATTGCGCTTGCAGCGGGTGACATGGTCATTGCCTTGCGCCATCAGTGCGCGAATAGCAGTCGGTGCGGTATAAAAAATGTTTACTTGATATTTGTCGATCACTTGCCAGAAACGATCTGCCGCCGGATAGGTAGGTATACCTTCAAACATCAGTGTGGTCGCGCCATTGCACAGCGGCCCGTAGATAACATAAGAATGTCCCGTAACCCAACCGATGTCGGCGGTACACCAATAAATATCACCATCATGATAATCAAAGACGTAGCGGTGAGTTATGGCTGCCTGAAGTAAATAACCGCCAGTAGTGTGCAGCACGCCTTTGGGTTTGCCGGTGGAACCTGATGTGTAGAGGATAAATAAGGGATCTTCGGCATTCATCGCCTCGGCCATGCAGTCAGGGGAGGCATCTGCCATTAAATCGTGATACCAAAAATCACGTTCTGGATGCCAAGCAACATTGCTGCCGGTGGCTTTGATGACGATGATTTTTTTCAAACCAGGGCATTGTTCGGCTGCTTTATCGGCATTGTGTTTGATCGGTAGAATTTTGCCACCGCGCCTACTTTCATCGCTGCAAATTAATAATTGGCAATCCGCATCAATGATTCGGTCGCGCAAGGCATCGGCTGAAAAACCTCCAAAAACAATAGAATGTACCGCACCAATGCGAGTGCAGGCTAAAATAACCGTCGCGGCATCCAAGATCATCGGCAAGTAAATACAAACACGGTCGCCTTTTTTCACCCCCTGGGCTTTAAGTACATTGGCAAATTTGCACACTTGCGTATGTAAGGCGTTATAGGTGATTTTTTGCGTGTGGGCCGGGTCGTCGCCTTCCCAAATAATGGCGGTTTGCTCGCCGCGCGTTGCTAAATGTCGATCTACGCAATTGACGCTGACATTTAGCTGCCCGCCTTCAAACCAGCGAATAAGTCCTGTGGGGAAATCGTAATCTACAACCTTATCCCAAGGTTTACTCCAATCCAAAAACAGCCGTGCTTGTGCCGCCCAAAAGCTTTCTGGATGTTCAATGGATTGTTGATACATTAAATCGTAAGCGGCTTTGTTGATGTGGGCGTATTGTGCAGTGGTGGCAGGGACTGGGTAAACTTTTGATTCGGACATGGCGGATTCCAAAGGTTAAGGGTTAGTAATGTCTATACTGCGGACAAGGTTTAAAGCGTTAGGATTCCAATGCTGAATCGCCCAATCCAATTGCATTGCAACTGAAGTGTGCTTTAAATCTGACGGTGGATTTTGTTGCAATAATACCAGCAGCTTAAACAAAATCAGGTGACTATTCTGCTGATTAACCGCAGGTGCGAATTCACGTTTACTGAGTTTTGCACCCTGAGCGCCAGTGATGACCGGCACATGTAAATAATGCGGCATCGCTAAATTTAAACACTGATGCAGATAGATTTGTTTGATCGTTGCGTCCAGTAAATCTGCACCTCTGACGGTGTGATTGACCCCTTGTAGATAATCATCAACCACTACTGCAAGCTGATAAGCAATTATGCGGTCTTTGCGTTGCAAAATAAAATCACCATGTTGGGAGGCAAGGTTTTCGCTGACAACACCCTGCACGCCATCGTTAAAAGTGATGAGATATGGCTCAGTTCTGAGCCTTAACGCATATTCGCCAGTCTGGGGATGATTTTTATCGCGGCAAATATTCGGGTAAATGCTTTCAGACACCGGGTTGCTTTGGTCAAGGTCAGAAAGGTTTTTGCGGCTACAAGTACAGCGATAGAGCAGATGTTGGTCTTGCAACTGTTGCAAGGCTTGCTGGTAAGCTTGTTGATGCTGGCTTTGATAAGTTACGGATCCATCCCAGTGCAGACCGAAAACGTCCAAGGTGCTTAAAATAGCCTCGTTGGCGCCGCAGACATTACGTGGCGTATCAAGATCGTCAATTCTGATTAACCAGCGCCCTTGGCGGCTACGTGCCTCTAAAAAGCTGGCTAATGCGGTAAAAAGTGACCCTAGGTGCAGCAAGCCAGTTGGCGAAGGCGCAAACCGGCCAATGTAAGGCGACACAGATGGGCTAAACGGTATTATCCCATTTGCCGCTCACGAATCTCATCCAGCGTTTTGCAGTCAATGCAGAGGACGGCAGTTGGCCTGGCTTCCAGGCGGCGAATACCAATTTCTACGCCACAAGCTTCGCAATAGCCGTAATCGCCTCGCTCCATATCTTTTAAGGATTGCTCGATTTTTTTAATTAATTTCCGCTCACGATCACGGGTTCTTAATTCTAAGCTGAATTCTGATTCTTGCGTAGCCCGATCATTAGGATCAGGGAAATTGGTCGCATCGTCCTGCATGTGGTGTACCGTTCGGTCAACCTCTTGCATTAACTCATCTTTCCAACTATTCAGAATGGCGGCAAAATGCTGAACTTGCGCTTCATTCATGTATTCTTCACCTTCTTTTTCTTCATAAGGCTTAAGACTAAAAGGTGTATCGGTCATCCGTTAACTCCTAAAAAACTAGAACAATAAAAAACTGCGCATTTTTAGCAGAATAGTAAGCTGTTAGCAAGGATTATTGTTATTATTGGCATAATTTTTGTCTCATTCTCATTATGAATCATTTACTGGCAGATCGTATCACCAATATCAAGCCCTTTTATGTAATGGAATTGTTACAGCGCGCGAAAATGCTAGAACAACAAGGACGAGATATTATCCACATGGAGATTGGTGAGCCGGATTTTAAAACCCCATCCGCGATTGTCGATGCCAGCATTAAATTTATTCAGTCGGGAGATGTCCATTATACCCAAGCTTCCGGACTGCTTTTGCTGCGGGAGAAAATAGCGGCTTTTTATAAGCAGCAGTATGCCGTTAACATTGCCGCAGAGCGTATTTTTATCACCCCAGGCGCGTCCGGTGCCTTATTATTAGCCCTTGGCGCGACTTTAAATACGGGCGACAAATTACTGATGGCTGATCCAGGTTATCCCTGCAACCGTAATTTTGTGCAATTATTTGGTGCGGAGGCTAAAGAAATTGCCGTTGATGCGAGTACCCATTACCACTTAAATGCAGGGTTAATTAAGCAACACTGGGATACGCAATGTAAAGGCGTGCTGATTGCTTCACCGTCCAACCCAACGGGTACGCTAATTAATACGGCGACATTGCAACAGTCGATTGCACAAGTCGCAGCGTTGGGAGGCTGTTTTTTCTCCGATGAGCTTTATCATGGCTTGGTTTATGGTCAAACGGCTACGACTGCACTGCAATATAGCGATGAAGTATTTGTAATTAACAGCTTCTCTAAATTTTTCGGTATGACCGGTTGGCGCATTGGCTGGCTAATCGTACCGGAAGCATTTATAGCGGCGATTGAAAAGCTTAGCCAGAATTTATTTATAGCCACTTCGACCCCCGCACAATATGCCGCATTAACTGCTTTTGATAAGGATAATTTA
>JABFRM010000085.1 GCA_013141155.1 Methylococcaceae bacterium
TCCTGATTAGCCAGATACCTCAGCCAACGCCCAAAAGTTTTTCATTCCGGCAGGGACGCCGGAATCCAAATCCATGGGTGGTAACTTAAGTAGTTCCCTGCCGCTCAATTTGGGCACCATGCCAAATCTATATTCACATCGCTATGACTGGATACTGGCATCCCTGCCAGTGTGACGGAGCTTACTGAAGCATCTGGCTAATCGTTAACTGCCAGAAAAACCGCCGTAACAATACTCACATTACTTAACGGTCTTGTTGTTATTTCTCTGATGTTGCGGCAACCGTTTGCTTTTTTTCTCTTCTCTAAAAGTCATCGGCTGTTTTTTAAGTAGATTTTTTCTGGTATCAAACGGGTTATCCGGTGACCTGAATTCTATGCGGATCGGTGTGCCTAATAATTTTAGTTTTTGCCTGAAGAAGTTAACCAGATACCCTTTATACGAACCCGGTACAGCATCGGTTTGGATGCCATGAATAATGATAATCGGCGGATTTTTGCCCCCTTGATGCGCATATTTGAGTTTTATGCGCCGACCATTGACCAGTGGCGGTTGATGCGTGGTAGTGGCTTCTTGTAGCAACTTGCTCAAAGCAGGGGTGGACATATCGATCATGGTGGCATCGTACAATTTGTGTACGACATCAAACAATTTTCCAACGCCGCTGCCATGTAAAGCTGAAATCGGGTGTTTTTCAGCAAAATCTAAAAAGGATAATTTTACATCCAATTGCCGTTTAATTAACTCGCGTTGATCGTTATCTAAACCATCCCATTTGTTTAAGCCGATAATCAAGGGGCGACCTGCTTCTAACACCAACCCTAGTAAATGTGCATCCTGATCGGTAATGCCTTCGCTGGCATCAATGAGATAAATGACCACATTTGCTTTTTCGATGGCTTGCAGAGATTTAATGACACTGAATTTTTCAACCACCAAAGATATTTTGGCGCGTCTGCGCATACCGGCAGTATCAATTAAGGTGAATTTGCGGTCATTGCGTTCAAAGGGGATAAAAATACTGTCGCGGGTAGTACCCGGCTCATCGAATACCACCACGCGCTCTTCACCCAGTAAGCGATTCACCAAGGTAGATTTGCCTACATTGGGTCTGCCGATAATGGCAATGGCGATACCTAAATCAGCTTCCGCTTCAGTTTGCTCAGTTTCGGGTACCAAGGTGTCGATACAGTCTAATAATTCAGCAACGCCTCTACCATGCGAAGCTGCAATAGTAATGGGTTCACCCAATGCCAGCGTGTAAAAGTCATTTTTCACCACCTCGGCATTGAGGCCATCAACTTTATTCGCCACCAAGATTATCGGCTTGCCTAATTTACGCAACGAGTCAGCGATGACTTGATCAGAGGCGTTAATGCCTTCGCGCGCATCAACCATAAAGAAAACCACATCAGCTTCTTCCAAAGCGATCTGCACTTGTTTACGGGAGAAACTTTCCACACCGGCGGCATCATCAGCGATGCCGCCGGTATCAACAACTAGGCAGTCACGATTGCCGCGCTTAACGCGTCCATATTGACGATCACGGGTCAAGCCAGGATAATCTGCGACCAGTGCTTCGCGACTGCGGGTCAAATAATTAAACAGCGTCGATTTACCGACGTTGGGGCGCCCAACCAGGGCTATTACGGGTATCATCTACCGAGCCTTTAAGGCAGCAAGGGTGCCATCTTTTGCATAAACGTACACAATATTATCCTTAACCACTGGCGTAATAGCAATGCCACCTGCATCAACTTGTAGACGTCCCAATTGACGACCATCGGATACCGACAACCAATGCACATAGCCTTCAAAATCGCCGACGACCACATAATCTCCATAAACCACTGCTGCGGTTAATTTACGTTGATGTAAATCCTTTTGTTTCCACAAGGATAAGCCGTTACGTTGATCAAGCTGATAAACATCACTGGCAGGATCCGTTAAATAGAGATAACGTCCGGCTTGGCTCATACCGGAAAATGCTGAAATATCTTCATTGCGCCAAACGATATTGCCATTATTGGTTTGTGCGGCACTGATGCCACCTTGGTAACTGGCGATAAAAATAACCCCATCCTGTATTAAAGGATCGGAATCTAAATCCACTAAACGCTCCACTTCCGAGCGGCCTTTGGGCATAGCGACACTGGCCTCCCAAATTTGGCGGCCATCTTTTAGACGCAAAGCCAGCAATTTACCATTGTCAAACCCACCAATTAACAGGTCGCCATCAACCACTGGTGTGCCACTGCCGCGTAAACTTAAAGCAGGGACGCTACGATCAAACTCCCAGAGCTTATGCCCATCCAGCTCATTTAAAGCCACCATACGACCATCAATTGAACGAATAATCACAATGCCATTGACAACCACGGGAGTCGATAATACTTCGCTGGACACTTTGGTTTTCCAGAGTTGTCTACCATTCTGCGGATTAAGTGCAACCACTTCGGCATGACTACTGGCGAAAACCAAGGCCTCTTTACCTAAACCAGGCCCTGCTGATAAGGTAAACCCCGTTTCGGTTTCCCATTGCTGATTCCCAGTGTGTGGCTCTAGTGCTTTTACTAAACCTTTACCATCTGCTACAAAAATGCTTTTATCGGTAACGACAGGCAATAATTTAAAATAACCCTCTCCAGGCCCCTCGCCAATATTTTCCTTCCAGAGAACATCTATTGCAACCTCTTGATTATAATCCGTTAAAACAACAGGCGGTTCCAGATTATCTGCGCCAAAAACATACTCAGATACCCCAGTTACTGCTTCATCTAATGTTTCTATGATGCTGCAACCAGTTAAACCAAGCGTCATTAATAAAAGGGCAATTTTTCGCATAAGTTTTTACAGTTTATTTTGCTGGTGCCGACGTCGGCACTGAGGAATTTACTGGCGTAGGCATTGATATTTTAGTGTCAGAAAGCGCTGGTGGCTTTACAGGCATAGCCGTTAAGTCATCTAATTTAAACTGTAATAATGGCGATTGCGAGCCATCACGAATTGCAGTTTCATAAGCAGTTCTGGCCTCTTCAATGCGATTAAGGGCAACATACAAATCACCCTTTAATTCGGCATAATTACTGCTGAAACCTTTTATAGCGGCTGCATCGGTTTCAGCAATCAACTTTAACCCCTGTTCATATTCACCGGCAGCCAGCATCAAACTAATCAAGCGAATTTTCGCCACATTTTTAAGCGTGGCATCACCTGTTGTGATCAGTTTTTCTAAAATAGCTTTGGCTGCGGGTAAATCACCTTGCTGCACTTTATTTTTAGCTTGAAATAACGCCGCATAACCTGCATAAATGGTCGATCCATATTGCGTACCTATGCTTTGACTCAGCTTATCAACCTGCTCCGTCTGATCTTTGGTATTCGCAGCCATTAATTGTTCATACACTGCGGAAGCTTGCAATTGTTTATCACGCTGCTGCGTTTTCCAAAAATCAATCCCAAAAATCAGCCCGACGCCTACAATAACGCCAATAATCACCGCTTGGGCATTGTCTTTCCACCAACGTTTTACTGCTTCAACTTGTTCTTCTTCGGTATCGTAAATAGCCACGGTCTAAATCTCTACATTTATGGTTAAGGTTAGTTGATTGGGTGCAACAATTTTCTCCCCCTTTGAAAAAAGGGAATAGGAAATGATTTATTTAAAAACCTCCCCTAGCCCCTCTTTCCTACGTTTTTCTAAGAAGGGGACTGAATAATTTCAACTTGGTTGCATTAATGACGCAACCACAATTTAGCTAAAATGGTTCTTTAAATACGCAAGCGTCTCAGCTTGAGAACAGCTTTGTTGCGCTGTTTCAATACGCAAATCTTTAATGCTGACGTGATTTTGTGCAAGCTCATCTTCCCCAATGATTAATGCACACCGAGCGCCACTTTTATCCGCCTTCTTAAATTGGCTTTTTAAACTACCGCCGCCACAATTGACCAGTAATTTTAAGCCAGGAATGGTATCTCTAATGGCTTCAGCAAAACGAAAACCCACAGATTCTGCTGCTGCACCAACCAAAATCATCGCCACATCAACCACTGCTTCAGCAGACACATTCGGCACCAGCTCCACCAAAGACAACAAACGCTCCATGCCCATAGCAAAGCCAATGGCATGATTTGGTTTGCCCCCTAGTTGGGCAATCAAGCCATCGTAACGACCACCTGCGCAGACCGTACCTTGCGCACCTAATTCGGTGGTGACCCATTCAAAGACCGTTTTAGAGTAATAATCTAAACCCCGTACTAAGCGCGTATTAATGCGATATGCAATACCCAAATCATCCAATTGTGCAGTTATAGCCAGAAAATGTTCACGGCTCTCAGTACCCAAAGCATCCATCAATTCCGGCGCATTTGCCACCAAGACTTGCATCTCTGGGTTTTTCGTGTCTAAAATTCTTAAAGGATTGGTCAGTAATCGACGCTGACTGTCTTCATCCAATAGCTCTGGCTGTTTGGAAAAATACGCAACCAATTGTTCACGATACACCAAACGTTCTTCAATAGACCCTAATGAATTCAGTTGTAGCTCAAGCTTATCGCGAATGCCCAATCTTTTCCAAAGCCGATCAGTGAGCAAAAGAATTTCGGTGTCAATATCAGGACCTGCCATACCATAGGTTTCAAGACCTAATTGATAAAACTGCCGGTACCGGCCTTTCTGTGGGCGCTCATGCCGAAACATCGGCCCGTAATACCACAAGCGTTGTTGTTGATTATGCAACAAACCCTGTTCCAGACAGGCACGCAAACACCCAGCAGTGCCTTCTGGACGCAAGGTTAAAGATTCGCCATTACGATCTTCGAAAGTATACATTTCTTTTTCGACAATATCGGTAACCTCGCCGATAGAGCGTTTAAATAACTCAGTTTTTTCCAGCAGAGGTAAGCGTATTTCTTGGTAACCGTAAGCACCCAACACTTCACGCGCCACCTTCTCGACCCTTTGCCAAAGCGCAGTTTTATCAGGGAGAACCTCGCGCATCCCCCTCACCGCCTGAATAATATTAGCCATTGAATTTATTGAGTTGTATTGGAAGTTGGCACGCGTTCAATTGCCCTAATTTGCTTGGCCTCATGAGATGAGCCAAAATTTTGTAGCAACTGCTGCCGATATTGTTCAGCCAGTTGCTGGTTGCCCAAGGCTTTTTCAGTTTCGATTGCCACCCATAAAGTCCCCGCAGTATGCTCGGCAACTTCTTCATAACGCTGCACAAAAGCCTTGGCAGACAAAAAGTTACCTTGACGATAACTGATACGTTGCAGCTCCAATAACGCTGGGGCGAATTTATTATTATGCTCTAGGGCTAGGCGAAAATTGGCCTCGGCCTGCGTTTGATTGCCCCGTAATAATTCACAACGACCCGCATTGGTAAAGGCAAACCATTTTTTGTCATTTAAGGGCATATCCATTGCCTTTTTTAAATAGTCAAAAGCTTCCTCATATTCACCGCGATCACACAAAAAACGCCCAAAATTATTTAAAGTACCCGCATTTTCAGGTTGTAACGCAAGCGCAGCCTCAAAATGCTTTCTCGCATTAGGGTATTGTTTGATTTTTTCGTAGAGAACCGCAATAGCATCTTGCGCGTCGATATTATTGGAATCCAACGCTAATGCCGACTCTAACTTTTCCAAAGCGACATCTAATTTACCCAAGCGTAAATATTCAACACCTAACTTTGCCTGAACATCAGCAGAAGCTTGATCTGAGCTGAGATTATGACTGCCAGAGGATGAACAACCCACCAACAGCATTGCCATAAAAATCCATAATAAATCAAGACGTTGCAGCAGCACCGAACACCCTCGCTTCCTGTAATTTACGTGTACGTTTACTTTTATCCTGCACTTGTCCGACCAATTGACCACACGCAGCATCAATATCATCGCCCCGAGTACGTCGCACCGTCGTTACCATGTTGGCATTTTGGAGTACCATCCGAAAGCGATCTATCACCGCAGCCGAGGAACATTTATAGCCTGAGTTTGGAAAGGGATTGAACGGAATCAAATTCATTTTGCAAGGCACTTCTTTTAATAATTTAACTAAGGCGCGCGCATCGTCTAAAGAATCATTTATCCCTGCTAACATCACATATTCAAAAGTAATAAAGCGACGTGGCGAGCTTTTGGCATTATCTAAACACGCCGCCAATAATTCTTTAAGCGGATATTTTTTATTGATTGGCACCAATTCATCACGCAAAGTATCATTTGCCGCGTGCAAAGAAACTGCCATACTGACATCACACTCTTGCGTTAAACGATACATAGCAGGCACCACACCGGAGGTACTGATGGTCACGCGGCGCTTAGACAAACCATAAGCAAAATCATCCATCATCAAGCGCATCGCTGCGACGACGTTATCAAAATTCAGTAGCGGCTCCCCCATGCCCATCATCACCACATTGGTAATGCGCTGGGTTTTACCCAATTGGCGCTGCGCAACGTAAACCTGACCAATGATTTCAGCGGTGGTTAAGTTGCGGTTAAAACCTTGCTGAGCAGTAGAACAAAAGGTGCAGGCCAAGGCGCAACCCACTTGCGATGAAACGCATAAGGTTCCTCGGTTTTCTTCTGGGATAAAGACTGTTTCCACCTGATTGCCGCAACTCATCTGCAATGCCCATTTGCGGGTGCCGTCAGAGGCTTTCTGCTCCACGACTATTGTAGGCGTTGCTAGATTACATTGTTCAATCAAGTAAGTCCTAAGCGACTTACTTAAATTGGTCATCAAATCAAAGTCCGTCACTTCTTCCTGATAAATCCATTTCAGCACCTGCGTGGCGCGAAATGATTTTTCCCCCAAACCGACAAAAAAGGCCTCAAGACCTTTTCTGTCAAAATTCAGCAAATTGATTTTAGGCTTAACGGGTGCGGGCACAGAGTTCCGTATCCTTAAAAAAGTAAGCAATTTCTCTTTTCGCGGTGTCAACCGCATCTGATCCATGCACCGCATTTTCATCAATGCTATTAGCGAAATCTGCACGAATTGTTCCGGCAGCCGCTTCTTTTGGGTTGGTTGCCCCCATGATTTCACGATGTTTTAAAACCGCATTTTCGCCTTCCAGTACTTGCATAATCACTGGACCTGAAATCATAAAAGCCACTAAATCGTTAAAGAACCCACGCGCACTGTGTTCTGCATAAAATCCTTCAGCTTGTGCTTTGGTTAAATGCTGCATTTTAGCGGCAACAATTTTCAAGCCATTTTTTTCAAAACGACTGTAAATTTCACCAATCACATTTTTTGCGACGGCATCGGGTTTGATGATGGAAAAGGTGCGTTCTATCGCCATAGGGATTAAATCTCCTGAAAAATTAAAATACATTAAAAAATACTGGCCGATTATAGCCGATTCAAGCCAACTCAACTTGTCTTTTCGTCAAACCCAAGTTACTGTTAATCGAGTATTGTACTTGTTTTTTGAATATATGGGGGAATTGAGGAGGCACATAAATACCTGAGTCATTAGGCATCTTTCCAAATTAAACGGCAACGAGAGCGGGTACCCAATTCCAGATTCGGCTATAATTTTACGTTTACCACGATATATTTCATTGAAGATACACAAAATTTTACACCGCCGATTAACATGCTCAATAGCGATACGTTTTTTTGCTAATTCTTGATTATGCCGTTTTTTATCTTTGCTAAGTTTGCCGCCTTTAGGCTTCTCAAAGCGGCTTTGTATGTTTGAGTAAAGTTTCAATTCCTTGAAAATCGCTTGCTATAACGCCACGCTACAGCACTAATACCCGCCGAGGCAACATAGCGACCTCAATATCCTCACCCCACAAATGTGAAATAATTCTTCTCGCCTGGCCAGAATAATCGCTACTCCAAAACTGCACGGAACCCGGAGATGCGCGATGCGTCAAAATTTCAGCTTTTTCAAGGCGGGATCGAAGTTCTCGCGCAATAGCAAAGCCAGAATCAATGACCGATACGGCAGGGCCGGCTATCTCTTGGATGAGAGCAGCCAAAAACGGATAATGGGTACAACCCAATACAATAAAGTCGGCATTTTGTTCGACCAGTGGCAGCACATATTGCGACACCAAGGCGCGCGTTTTGTCTGTGGTTAATTCGCCACGCTCAACCTGTTCAACCAAGCCGGGGCAAGCTTGTGGAATTATGGTCACTTGGTCGGCAAATCGGGCAAATAGCATCTGGGAATTATTGCTGGAGAGGGTTCGACGGGTTGCCATTACGCCAATAGCACCTGTTT
>JABFRM010000102.1 GCA_013141155.1 Methylococcaceae bacterium
ATACCTTTCCGGTTGGCACGCAACAGCCCGAGAGTTTCGCTATCATTTTTCATCAACATGCCGATGGCGCAGCGGAATATGCCAAGCTGTTGTTCTGGACATTCGTGGCGGGGTTCAATCAAAAATACGTGGTTGACATCATCGAGTCTATCAAGAGTCGCTAGGTTTTAAAGCATGAGTACCTACATAAGTATAGTTGTCCGGCATCCCTGCCGTAATGACGTTGTTACCGAAGCATCTTTATAATCAGGCAACGCCTTTTAGGTGAGGAAAGGAATATGTTTTCTTTATTCAATGAGCGGCATAAAAAAATGATCCCTGGTGGCTTTTTAGGGTGCTTGCTTATGGTATCGGTACTGGGTGGCTGCGCCATTACAACCATCAATACCATGCACAACGCACCATTGCCATTGGAAGCGGAATATTTGCAGCCCACGAGGGCATCGCAAAGCTTGCGCGTAGACGACCTGCCGAATGGCGTATTTATTGGGATTGCGCTATCTGGTGGCGGCAGCAGGGCCGCAAACTTTTCTATCGCTGCATTGTTGGAGTTAGAGCGTTTAGGTATTTTGCAAAACACCTCAGTAATTTCTTCGGTGTCGGGTAGCTCATTGGTTGCCGCTTATTATGGCCTGTATGGTTGTGATAAAAAACGCTGGAAACAAGCGGCGTTACGCGAAACATTTCGCACCGATTTTGAATTGCCGTGGATAGGACGCTGGTTTAATCCTTGGAACATCGTCCGTTATTGGTTCACTAACTTAAACCGCAGTGACATTATGGTGCAAGAGCTGGACAGTGATTTATTCGATGACCAGCAGTTTAAGAATATGTGCCAGACGCATCAAAATAGACCGCGCATTTTGATCAACGCCACGAGCTTTAATAGTGGCCAGCAATTCATTTTCAGCGACGAGCAATTCAAGGCCAGTTTGAACTCACGCTTGGATACTTACCCCATCGCCAGGGCAGTCATGGCTTCCAGCTCTTTTCCGGTGGTTTTTCATGATATTACCCTGAAGGATTATCATGTCAAAGGTGAAGCATTTAAAGGTGACAATCGACGCGATGAAACAGAAAATTTCGAGCATTTGATCGACGGTGGCCCTTCGGATAATTTGGGTGTTACGCCATTAGTCAATGTGGTTAAAACACTTTATCAAAATCCCCAAAAGCAACCTCAAGCGTGTTTTTTATTCGTGATAGATGCCTCTCCCCATCAACAGTTGTCGAACGCAGCACAATTGGTGGATACCCGCCATTGGTACGATTTTATTCTCGACACCAATGTTGCCACTTCATCTGACGTGTTGCTGACGACTAACCGAGAAAATCTGCTGCAAGCGCTGGGCATTAATGTTAAGCCTGTAGATTTGAACCCTTACATACCAGCGCGGGACAAAGCGTGGGCAAAGCCGATTGAGCATTGCAATATCTGGCATCTTACTTTTCAGCGTTTATCTGCACCCAGTTTTGAAACGATCATCGCTGGCGGACAAGAAACAGATGATTACCGGCATTTGCTGCAATTGCGCCATGTGGTCAATGCAACGCCCACCCGCTACAAATTGACAGGGGTTGAGAGTTATTCACCTGAATCGGTGCAAGATTATTTGTTTAAAGCGGCAAACCTGCTGATTAAAAATGATCAATTCAAAAAAGCGGACAACACCAGTCAATTTATTTTTAAAGATGTCATTGAACGGATGCGGATTTATTTAAAAAATATTAAATCCGAATAATATAATGGCGTTAAGAGGTTAAGCTTCTATAGGGATTGAGCTTTTCATTCCCTTTGGGTAGCGCCATAACCTTCATCATTGTTCAACAGATGCTGTTCAACAAGGTCATGAATTTTCAACATGTCCAGTAATTTTTTAACGGATGCCGTATCGTTCAATTGCTCATAGCCATTTGGCCAATGTTTCCAGCCATAGCCCCAGCGCCAAGGTGTTGGCAACCAAGGAGAACCCCCTATGCGAACCCCTGAATACATGACATCCCCCATGACTTGCATTTTTTTATTCACACATTGCTTAAAGTCTTGATCAGCGTCTTTGCGGTCTTGTTCGCTGCCGCCACACCAATAAGTGATGTCGTGTACGATACAACAGGACAACCATGAATCATTAGGCCACCGGGTGCAGCCATCGGAGGTAAAAATAAAATCAGGTTGCTTTACAGGTTTTGAAGTATCCAAATCTGTACGCATTTTTTCGCAATAACCTGAAGCAATTTGCTCAAGCGCATTTCTCATCTGTGTGTTTTTAGTATAAGGCTCGATAGTCATACGGGATTCTAAACTGGTGCAACCAAGCATACTGCCGATAATGCTACATATAAATAAGCTTAAATGTCGTTTTTTCATTTTCGAGGTTTAATTGGGTTGGGTTTTGCGCTACCAAACGGCACTGTTATTTAAGTTTAACGGTCTTTAGTTTAAAGTTGTATTGGCTGTTTCTCAACCAAAGTGTTCAGGCTCCCTCTTTGGAAAAGAGGGAGCAAAGGTGATTTTACGAGGGTGCATGAACCTAAAAAAAATCAGTTGCGCGTCAAGAAACCATTTGGTGAATCACACAACGCCCGCTCTTTATAGCTGCTTAATTGGTAATAAAGTTGTCAAGGCTGATAATTGTTATCCCTGCTTGTTTTGCCTCTTGGCGGTCTTGCGGCGTGTTATAGCCCCAGTCGGCCAGTTGTAGCGTTAGCGCTTGCAGTTTAGGATGGGCTTTAACGCTTAACAGTGCGGGTAGGCGATCTTCTATAAATATAATTTTAGTGTCGGGGTGCCGCTTTACCAAGGTTGTTAAAGCATCGTGTTTATTGATTTTGCTGTCTAAACCATAAATATGTTGTTCGGGGATGAAAATTTGGTTGGCGTTCAGTATCTGGGTAACAAAGCGTTCCTGTTTGGTGGTTAAGATATACCATAAGCCCTGTTGATTGAGTGTGGTTAATTTTTCCGCAACCCCTCGAAACAACGGATTTAAGTGTAGCCATTCTGCTAAACTATTTTCAATCCAAGTATCGCGGGTTGTACTAAATAACTGTTTTAATGCACTCACTGTCATTTTGGTGCTGGCAATAACCGCAGGTTTTTGGTCTGCAAAATTCGCCAAGATGTCGGCAACTGTTTCACCCTGAAAAAGCAAGCGCATAATCAATATCGCTTCATAGCCAGTTTCTAGGATAGGCCTTGCTTGTTGAAATTGCACGCTTATGGCTGGCGGTTGCTGGGGTGGCATATCGTCCCATATCTGTAGTGCGGCCTTCCAACCAGCCATGCCAGTTTCTAAAGCACTGTCACAAATGACACCGTCAAAATCAAGGGCATAAAGCGGGGTATGGGTCATGATTTTCTCTTTTTGAGGGTATTTTCTAGGGAACGGTCTTGCTCCCAGTCATGTTTAATCATAATCGGACATAATAAAAATCCCAAAATTAAGCCATACATCACACACACGGCAAGGGTTTTTAAGGTAGAGGTATTAACAAAGTTTAAACAGCCAAATGCACCCACGTTAGTGAGCATGGAGACGAAAATAGATTGATAGGTTAAGCGGATGTTGCCGTCTGGGTTTTCCTGATAAAAAATGCCGTAGTCAGTACAAATTGCGATAACCATCAAAAAACCAACCAGATGTAAAAAGCTCAGCGGCATACCGCTTAATGCCCAGATTCCTAAGAGGATTAGCATGGATAACAGCGCCGGAGCCAAGGTTTCTAAAGCTTTCCAAAGGCTACGGTAGCGAATGAATAACACCAGCAGAATGGCGCTTAAGCCCAGTAATAATAATAGCTGTGAGCGCTCTTGGTAAGACACGGACAGTTTGTTCAATAAATCGCGCTGGCTAAAATATTGTACATGCGGCAGGTCAGCCAAGGCAGCTTGAATGGCTTCTGGTTGGTGTTCGGTAAGCCAAATGATAATCAGCGTTTGCTTAGGCTTGATGATGATTTGATTATCCAGCAGATGCCCGATAGGTGACTTTAAGACTTGTTGTAAGCTTAAGTTCTGGTTGGCGGGGTATTGCCATTGTCCTAAATGCTCCACCGACAAGCCGTTCACCCGCAAGGCTTTTTGCCATTGCTGTTGTAGGGGAGGGGTCAGTTTTTGGGTAAGCAGTTGCGCGTTTTGGGTTTGCTGTTGCTGGGACAATATCCAGGGGTATAAGCCAAAATAATCCCCCAGTCCGCCTTGTGTTTTCACTTGATCCAGGCGTTGATAAACTTGTTCAGCTTTTTGCAAGGCCGCTTCCACATCCGGCGCACTCACTAATACAAAACGTCCCGGTTCAATGCTTAACATGCGCGAGCGAATTTCTGCATCTTTTACTTTTAAATAATCCAGTTCCGGTGTGAGCTGTTGTAAATCTTGCAGCCAGTGCAATTCGCTTAAAGTGTATGCGCTAATGCCCGCTAAAATCAACACGATAGTGAGTAAAGCTGGGCGAAAACGGGTGCAAAATTTTATCCAAATTAAGGTAAAGTGCTGTTGATCATAGGTTTTGGTAATACCGGTGATTAAATGCGGCAACACATAGCGGGTGAGTAACAGGGCCACTAATATTCCGGTTGCTGCGAAAACCGCGACTTGTTGAAAGCCTGGGTAACCTGAAAAACTCAAGGCCAAATAGCCGATCAAAGTGGTGACACCGCCTAACAGCATCCCCGGCCAGAGGCTGATAATGGCTTTGGCACGATGCTCTGACTCTACCGCTTGCGCATGAACCAGCGCATGCAGTGGATAATCCACACAAATACCTGCCAAGGTGCCGCCAATCGCCATAGCGATGCCATGAATGGAGCCAAACAGCAGGTCAGTCACTAAAACGGATATGCTAAGCACCGCGACCAGTAAACAGGAAACCCAAAAAAAGACGCTTAAAGAACGGAATATCCAAAAGAACAGCACTGCTAACACCACGGTCGAAAAGGTGCTAATAAACTGCACATCCGCTTGAATCATGTTTTGGGTGGCGGCGGCAAAAATCGGTACGCCGGTCATGTCCAATTGATAGCGTAAGCCATCGGCGCTGGCTGCTTTGCTTTGTTCGGCAAAAATACGCTGTATTTCCTGCTGGATGCGCGTTTGCTCAGGTACATCCATCCCTGAATGGGCGCTTTCTAAAATTAAATTTTCATAGGGTTGCAGGGTTTTTTGTGTCGCTTGAAAAGCGGCGAATTGCGATTTAAAGCCATTTAACGCTAACAATAACGGATCCTGCGCGGCGACTTTTTTAACGATGACGGCTTGTGGGGAGAGTAGCGCTTGTTTTAAACCCACGGCTCTATCGGCTAAGCCTTGCGGGTTTAATAGGGCGTTAAGGTCTGCCTCTGGGCTGCGGCTGTATAATTGCGCGGCGTAAGGTAAGTATAGCGTTTCCAAGGCTTTAACCATATCGCGCGTCTCATCTGCTTTCCAGACATCGGTGACGCCGGGAATGGCTTTTAAGCTTTGCGTGAGTTGTTTAATAAAGCCTTGCGAGGGGTGTTTTTTTTCGACAGACCCAATTGAGAGAATGGTGCGGCGCGATAGCGTGCCGGACTGAATCTCGCTGGCGAGCAAAATCTCTTCTGAGTTATCCCCCGCGATAAAAAATGCGGAAATGTCGGTTTTAAAATGCGTGGTGGTAACCGCTAAGATCACTAATGCCGACAGTATCAGTAAAAATAGGCTTTTTATCTTGCTTGAATGCGTCATTAGCGCGCTTCCAATACGGTCAGTAATTGCTGTACTTTGGTCTTAACCGCTGCCCCTTGCAAGGCAGGGGTTAAGCGGTATTCAGTGCGATCCCCATCGGCAAGCAGTAATTCCAGCTTATTGGCGACTTGTTCTGGCAGGCCACGCATAATCATCTTAGTGGCTGTTTCGCTATCGTTAGTTTGCTTAGGCGTTAAAGTAAGGCTCCAGCCGCTGGCTGTAGTAGTAAACTCCAGCGCGTAACGGGTTTTTAGAAACGCCAAATCACCATTCATCAGCCCTTTAAATGCCGCCACCTGAAAACTCACCGCATCTTCGTCCTCCAACTCGCTTTGATGCTTTTGGTCATTGCCAGGGTGGTAATAGTAAAGTTGCGCGCCTTTGATGCCCATGATTTCCTTTTCAGGCGTCAGTTGCTCTTTCAGCATAATATCCGGCAGCACGGCATAAAAACTACCCGACCCTTTCCAAGTGTCTGATAGCAAGCCTAAAGTGCGCGTTTCCTGATAAGTAATGCTGATTGCTTGTGTGGGTTTCATGCGCGCCATCACGCTGTCCAGGCTGTCTTTGGCAGAGGCGTTGCATGACAGGAGAGTAAGCAACAGACTGATTAAAATACGCACTATAAGTCCTATTGGGATTTGTCTGGATAATTTAAAAAATGCTGCTTCATCGCCATTTATTTCTCAGTTAAAAGGTCAGCAGTTGAGATTCTCGCCATTATACGCAATTCTTTTTGGCGCACTTTGCCGTGTAGAAAAATCTTCAGTGCTTGCGCTTGCTTCTTATTAGGGTGCGTGGCTTCCAGGTAAACCGTTTCCGGCACGACAACGGAGGTAAACAATTTTTCCAGTAGATTTAAACTGTCGCAAACCGATAGCGCAACCAATGCCGAACAATCTGCTACTAGGATCATACCGACTGCATTCCCGCCAGTTCTTCCAGCAGTTCTTCCTTGCTGATGTCAATGACGGCCACCCCGTTTGTTTGCAGGCGGCCATAAAATCATAAATATCCACCCCCGCCAGTTCTGCCAATGTTACCCGCACATTTTTAAACAACCACAGGGAATAACTCAGGCGCATGTCTTTTTCGATGTCGGCGGTGGACTGGAAGCTAACAAAATCATTGGGCAAGTTGACAGCGATTTGCATCGATTTTCCTTAGGATAGGGTTGGAAATGGATTAAATTTTAACAGAGTACGTAAAAATGGGGGCAATTTATCCATTCCATCCATCCTAATGTGTGGTGGTTAGAGGATTGCCTTTAATTCGCCAAAAATACATAGAGTGTGCCGAGGTAATTGGATATAAATATCGCCGTATTGGGGTATTCACAAGACAAAATCTATGGCTGCCGTGACCAAGACCGTAAGACGCAATAACCAACGGGTATTGCGCCGAATGTTCGTGGCTTCGACCATGCGGCGGAATACGCTAAGCTAATAAACTATTCAACGGATAAAGTTATAATGATATGGAAATCAAATCCGTATCTTTCGGGGAAAGTGAATGCAAAGCATTGAAACAGTAGTAGGAGTCAATCAAAAAGGGATTATGGCCCTAACGCTTCCCCCGACTATTGCGCCGGGTAAACATCGTATTGTTTTAGTGATTGATAATGAGATCAGCCATGGTGCAACCGTTCCATTAGATGATGCACCAACATTAATGCGGATGGCAGGACAAATAACGGCTTTCAATACAATTAAAGATCCGGTTGCTTGGCAACAGCAGCTTGTTCTTGAATAAAAGCATTAACTCGCCTGAACATCTAACCAAATTTGCCGACTGTTGAGAATCATCGTCCGCATGGAGGCTTTGACATCGGGTATCTCCAAGGTGGGAAAGCGGTAATGTCTAAAAATATATTCACCCACCATCAGTAGGCCAGTTAAGGCAAACATAATCACGCCAGAATACAGCGCCCACCAAGCGGGTTGCCCCCATAAGGCTAGACCGCTGCACATCAGGACATTAAACCCGAAAAAAGCCGTCCACACGATAGTCAGGTGTCTAACATAGGTGAGTAATTCCTCGGGGATGTCGCTAAATTCCAAGCGCACAAAGCGTTCAATTAACGGTGGGCCTTTAATTAAGGTTTTGCCAAAAAAGTGCATTAAAGCCAGTTGAATTAAACTTGGGATCAATTTAGCGGTAAAGTCGGGGAAAAAAACCATGCCGCCCATTAACGATAACGCTAACAGCGCTTTTTTATTTCTAACGCCGACATCGGTTGCACCTAATGCCTGCTGTAACAATATTGCGCTAACGATAGCAGGCGCTAGCCACACAAAACCTGCTTGCAAACCACGATAAACCAAGTAGGGGTACAGTAAAAAAAGGCTGCTGGTAAAGAGTTTGCGTAGGGCGGCGAGCATGGTTTTAAGGTTTAGTGCGGTTGGCGGCAATAAAAGTTGCCAACGAATTTAAAGATTCAAAAATCGCCTGATTGCGATTGTCGTCTGAGGTGATTTTAATGCCATATTCACGATCCAATAATACCGCGATTTCTAAGGCATCAATGGA
>JABFRM010000347.1 GCA_013141155.1 Methylococcaceae bacterium
CGAATAACGTCTCTATCGGATTGATTGCGGCATGTAGCGCTTTAATCTCGGCCATCATGTCGGCATCAACATGTAAGCGACCGGCCGTATCCACAATGATGACATCTAAAAATTTTCGCTTAGCTGCGTCAATAGCTGCTTTTGCTATATCAACTGGCTTTTGAGAAACATCACTTTCAAAAAACGTCAGCGACAAATCATCTGCCAAAGTTTGCAACTGCTTAATAGCCGCAGGACGATAGACATCCACACTCACCACGCCGACTTTTTTCTTTTGCGTTTGCTGCAACCATCGCCCTAGCTTAGCCACCGTAGTGGTTTTACCCGCGCCCTGTAAACCTGCCAATAAAATGACGACTGGCGGCACCGCTCTTAGATTCAAACCCTCATTTGCAGCCCCCATAACCTTGACCAACTCGGCCTGCACCAGCTTGGTCATCGCCTGTCCAGGTGTCAAGCTGGTTTGCACCGCTTGGCCCAGCGCCCCTACCCTCACCTGCTCGATAAAATCCGTTACCACCGGCAAAGCAACGTCAGCCTCAAGCAAAGCTAAACGCACTTCACGCAAAGTATCTTTAATATTATCTTCGGTCAAACGCCCTTGACCTTTAATTTTTTTAAGCGTGCTGCTTAATCGATCGGTTAAATTATCAAACATATTAGGATCTATTTTTGAATTTTAAGACGCGCAATCATTAACATGAATGCCTATGACTATTGAACGCGATATACTACCATATCCTATAATAGCTTCTTGCTATTTTAGCGTTGAACGCGTGTATTAAGTGATTGCCAGGCTTACCTATACCCGAAACTTAACCAACCTCTTGTCCGCTTATGAATAGCCTTATCATTACAGTATTGGCCGCAGGCGCATACCTCATCAGTGCATTATTACTCACCCTAGATGCCGTACGCGAAAAATCCCGTCACTTACCGCTCTATATAGCGTGGTTTGCGGTATTTTTACACGCCTACAGTTTAGAGGCACCTTATCTACACAACAATACCTTTAACTTTAACTTTTTCAATATTGCCTCCTTGATTTCAAGCTTAGTGAGCTTACTACTACTGATTGCCGCCACCAATAAGCCTGTTGAAAAACTGGGCATCGCACTTTTTCCAATTGCGGCGATTATGTTAACATTGAACCACCTATTCCCACATACAAGCCAGACGCCACAAAGCTATTCTGGGCCGATGCACCTACATATTCTAAGCTCTATCATCGCCTTCAGCTTACTTAACATCGCAGCACTACAAGCCCTTCTGCTTGCTATTCATGAACGGCAACTCAGAAAGCACCCACCCAAACGTTTTATATTGCGCTTACCTCCCTTGCAAACCATGGAGTCTTTACTCTTTCAAATGATCAGCACTGGAATGGTGTTTCTTTCAGTATCCCTAATCAGCGGCTTTATTTTTATTGAAGATTTATTTGCCCAACATCTTGCGCATAAAACCGTGCTGTCAATACTCGCCTGGTTTATTTTCAGCGGCTTACTATTTGGTCGCATCCGTTACGGCTGGCGTGGCAAAACTGCGGTGAAATGGACATTAAGTGGTTTTTTACTCTTATTACTGGCGTATTTTGGCAGCAAATTAGTACTGGAACTTATTCTGCACCGGTAACTAGCCAACTCCGTCACATGCCCTACCTGTAAAACATAAGTAATTATTTTAAAATATAAAAAAAAACATGGCACGCAATGTGCTTTAGTTATTGTGGAAAACAAACACTTTTTTTAAATTTTAGGAGAATTTTACTATGTCAAGCAGCTTCGTTATCAACACCAACATGGCATCAATCAATGGACAGCGCATGTTAGGTAAAACCACCAGCGCGCTATCAACCTCAATGGAACGTTTGTCTTCCGGATTACGCGTCAACTCGTCAAAAGATGACGCCGCCGGCTTAGCTATCGGCACCCGCATGACCACCCAAATCAGAGGTATGACTGTTGCCATGCGTAATGCCAATGATGGCATATCTATGGCGCAAACCACTGAGGGCGCAATTAGCGAACTAACTGACATCATGCAAAGGATGCGGGAATTAACAGTACAAGCAGCCAACACCGGTGCCGTTAGCAGCCAAGACAGACAAAAACTGCAAGATGAGTTTAAGCAAATGGGTAACGAACTGCATCGCGTCATTCAAAACACCTCATATAATGGCAATAAGGTTTTAGCCGGTGGCGCTTCTAATAAGAACTTCCAAGTTGGCTGGAGTGCTGCTGCCGATAACCATATTAGTATCACTATTTCAACAATGTCCGGCGCTGGTGCCGCTGGTGGAATAAGTAAATTATTTGGTGCTGCGGGTGGATTATCTATTGGCTCTGGCGTATCAGCAACGTCGAAATTTGGCTCTGTCCTTAACATCATCGATAAAGCATTAGACAGCGTCAATAACACCCGCGCAAAGCTAGGTGCCATCCAAAATCGATTCATGTCGGCCATATCTAACTTATCGCAATCTATCGAAAATAACTCCGCAGCCAGATCACGCATCATGGATGCAGACTTTGCCGTTGAAACCGCCAATTTAAGCCGTGGTCAAATCCTGCAACAAGCCGGTACCGCGATGCTGGCACAAGCCAACCAGTCAACCCAAGCCGTTATGAAATTACTCCAATAATTATTACCCTAAGCAGAGATAATACTAATGAGTAACGAGAGCATCGATACAATTACCCCTAGAGACCTCGGCCCCTTAAAATTTAACGCCTTTGGCGAGCGTTATTTTTATGGGCTTAACCGCGGCAGTTTTGATAAAGTGAGTGCGCAAGCCTTTTATGAGGCCGAATTCAGTAAAAATCTATTTAAAACCAATACCCTTAACGTGATTATTGGCACTGATTCGGGATTATTACCGCACTATATTATCCAAAAGGGTGTTCCCAACGGCTCTCGTTACATTTTTATTGAACCGGATGACATCCTGAAGCAATTATTTGCGCATCACTTATTGGATGAACTGCCCGCTGAAATCTGCTGCACTTCCCTTGCAAATTGGGAAGAACAAGCCACCGCCTTTAAAATCGAAGATTACTTCTACATTAACGCTATTCAGTCATTAAATAGCGCCTGTGCACAAGAGGCCAGTTTTGAAGACTACCCCGAACTGAGTTGGATGATCACCGAAAAATTAAGCCAATTACATTGGAGCCTAAGCATGTCATTAGGTTTTGAAGGCTTTGTTGTGCGTCAAATGAGTAATTTAGCAGACAACCTACTACCCGCCAGTATTCTTACCAATGCTTATAAAGGTCAAACTGCTGTCATTTTGGCGGGCGGCCCATCTTTGGATGAAGCCTTACCCTGGGTCAAACAAAACCGAGATAAAATCACCCTGTTCGCTGTTTCGCGTATCGCCAGGCAACTACAACAACAGGCTATCGAGCCGGATTTTATTTGTTCCGTTGATCCCAGCGATTTAAGTTTTGATATTAGCAAAGAAATGCTTAATTTTAGCGATAAAACCACTTTCCTCTATGCTTACCATACGGTTTCGACATTGGTGCAGCAATGGCAGGGAAATGCTTTATATCTGGGAGAAAGACTACCGTGGAAATCGTCGTTAAATCAAAAAAATATTGATGGCGCCGGCCCTACAGTAACCAACACCGCAATCTCTACAGCCCATAAATTTGGTTTTAAACGCATTATTTTAGCAGGGGTTGACCTGTGCTTTACCCGTGACGGCTATACGCATGCAAAAGGCAGTAACGAAGCGCTTGCAGGCCCTCGGTTTAATTTAACCTCTTTACAAATTGAAACCAATAGTGGCGGATTAGCGCCAAGCAGTTGCGATTTCTTAACCGCCATCAATACTTTAGCCCTACAAGCGAAAGTATTAACCGCCAGTGGCTGCGAGGTTATAAACCCTGCCGCCCATGCCGCAAAAATTGAACATGTCGTCCACATCCCTTTGTCTGATATTGTGCTGAGCGATAGCATTACCAACACAGGCATCAGCGAACAACTGCATAAAGCGCAACAACAAGCGGCAAATGACCGGAACTTAATGCTGATAGAACTGCAACACGCTGAATATCAAATACAGTCGATATTAACCCTGGCAGAAGAGGCCATCCAAATTAACAATAACCTCTACAACAGCCAAGGCATCATCGAAAATTATAAAGACAAACGCAAACTAGACAAAATAGAGCAAAAATTAAAACGGCAATATCGCAAGTTTAGCGTTATGGTTAAGAAGTTTGGGGTGCGCCATTTTATTAAAATCACTCGCCCCTTTGAGGATGCCGAATTAACAGCAGATGACGCTAAAGAACTGTGTAATATTTATTACAGTGCTTATCGCGACGGTGCTAAAACCTTTCTGGGCTTAATTGCAGATGCCATTAGCTGCGTCCAATCGCGCATTGAAGAAAACCAAGCGCAACCTGATGTCGAAAAACTTCTGCAACAATGGCAAAAAGACGGGAGCTTTGGACGCGCTATTGGTTGGCAAACTAAATTTCAACAGGAACTCCCTAGCGACATCCAAGCAACATTACAAGATTTCGAGGCACAATTTCACCGTACCATCGCCAATAAAGACACACTCCACCTTGCACAAGCCAAAAATCTATCCAGTTTATCGGCTTTTAAAAACCGGGCAAAATTACTGTATAAACACGGTAAATTGACTGAACTGCACGATCTGAAAGCGGGTCTTGCCAAGCATCCTGAGCCGGAAACGACGCTCAATCATCAATATCTGGCTGCGGCGTTTATTGCTGATATTGAAGGAGATTCACCACGCGCTTTAGCGGCGTACCACGCGATTATTGACGGCGATGAAGCCAGCTTGCATGAAGACGCCTTAGTCCGTATCACCCAAATAAGCCTCAATACTGAGGAATACAACAACGCCTACTTGGCCTTACAATGCTTGGCACAGCTATCACCAGTGCATTTGCCTATGTATGCGGAAATCAATCGACTATTCGGACACGCGCAAGAAGCCGTTGAAATTTACTATGACTATTTAAATCAATTTCCAAGTGATACCTTAGTACAACTGAAATTATCAGCGTTACATATCGAAAACAAAGCCTATGCGGCAGCCGAGATTATGTTGGACTATATTTTAACGAAAACGCCAAATTCAAAAACCGCTCTGGCGCTACAAAATCAAATAAACAGCTTAAAAATTGCCGCCAATACCATGACTGAGAAAGCCGCGTAACAATAGCGCTTAAAATGAAGCGAGGGTAAAGTCAACAATGCTTTTAAAACACGAACACTTTACTTTTCGCCCAGTTTATAAACCGACAAATACCCCCCACCGCCACTTTGATATACGCGCTCAACGCCTTTAGGCAGTTGTTTTAAACTGTCTATAAACGGCAACAAGCGCACCAATAAAGCATTTTTAGTCGCCGGATCGCTAGGCGACCAAGCGCGGTAATATTGCCCTTCTTTTTGCACCAGATAATTACCTTCGCCTGTTTCCGCCGCCCAACGTTTAACTTGCGCTATATCGCCGTGCAAATCTGCACCCGCCGGAATATTGTTAGCATGAAACGACAACGTCGAACCACCATAAGCGACCAATTCACCTTGGCGCAGGAGTAGATCGTTGCTGACCAGTAGGTAAATCGGTTGGCTCTTGCCAAAATTTGCGGCGATTTCGGCTAATGCCTTATCGCTGTCCATCGTCAACCATGCCGCCATTTTAGACAAACGCGGCATTTCTTCAGACGATGCTAACGAGAGTTGTGGCTGCAACGCTTGCCATACTTCGCCTGCAAAGGTTGCAGCGGCTGGTTTATTTAACCAAGCATTGAGTCCGCTTAAAAAATGCACCCGTTGCCCATCATCCCACCAACTGAGGATGAGTGCATCTTTAGGCGCGTTGCTTACAATTGCCGATGTCGCTTCTGCCCAATATTGCTGCCTTAACCCCGTAGGGCTGGTTAAAGCATTACTTTGTGAAGGAGGATCAGCGGGGAAAAGGATCGCACTACGGGGTAATTGTTGCGTATCTTGGTAGCGTGCCACTAACAAGCTGAACAAATCCTTGCCATCATCACTGAATTGAAAGCGATTCAAGGATGATGTGGGGAATGCGCCAGCGGGTTGTAGTGGCGGCTCTGCTGATTGCTTGACGCTAAGTGCTGCTTGACCCGCTAAAAATACCGACTTGTACAGCAACGTGCCACCGGAAATCAGCAACACGCCGCTGCACAATAACAGCAAGGCTTTTTTAATCGACCCTGATTTGCTGTTACGCATCCGGTTATTTAGACTTCAGCACGGCGTAACCAATACCCAAACCAAATAAGATCAATAAGATTGCACTCCAAGGCGAACTATCCCCTTCAGATAACGCTTTATTCTCTGCCTTATTTGCCGCTGACTCACGTAAACGGGTATCTTCATCCATAATTTCCGCGTAATCCCGCACCAGGGCTGACCAACCTTCGGTATACGTGAATCCACCTGGATTGCTGTGGAAAATGCCTTTGTAATGTTTAATCAAGTCATGTTCCCACATATCGGCATACAAACGTTCGATGTGGCTTGGATTGTTGCCTTTCGCCCAGAATAGTTGGAAGAAACCACCCGCTTCATCTTTTTCTGGTTTAGGTGGATTAGGTCGATTGGTTTTTTGACCGACTAATAAGCCATCGTCATACAGTTTAGTCACGACTTTTTTAGCGTCTTGCTCGACTTTCAAACCTTGGATCGTGCCTTTGTCGGCGGTATCCAGATAAGCGGTGGAAAAACTTTCGGAGTGACATAAATTACAGGTTTGCACCCATGCTTTTTTACGCTCTTCAAACCACGGATGCTTCAGGTTATCGGCAATTTTAGGGGTAGGGTTAAATGCCCAACGTACTTTACGCACCAAGTTATGCGAGTATTCACCATGATATTCAAAATGACACATTTGGCAGGTTGGGGCGGTGTAGCCGCCTTTGGCGATTGCATCTTTTAACGGCACTTCAAAATCCCATTTTTCTTTGCCAATGGTTTGGTACTGCGTGCCGTGCTTGGACATCATAAAATTTTCAAATTCATTATGGTCTGCACCATTGTGACAAGTGGCACAGGCTTCTGGTTGCCGCGCCTCCGCCACAGAAAACGTATGTCGGGTATGACAGCCGTCGCATTTATTTTGTTGGTAATGGCACATATCACAGCCTTGTGCGACTTCCCGCTCTGGCATACCTGCCCAAATACCGTTTTCGACATTGGCTTTCCAGTCCATTGCATGGGATGGATGACCTTTATCCCATTGTTTTTGTGGCCACTCTTGTTTTTTCTCGTCTTCAGATTCTGCGAATTCGTTTAAATGGCAAGTGCCGCAAGCCGCGCGGTCTGGCATGACTAAGGTTTTCGCATGGTCAATGGTTTTAGCACCCACGCCGCCATGACAATCAATACAACCGACTTGATCCAAGGATTTACCTTGCTCTAATAAACCTAGCTTAGTCAAATTGGCTTCAACTTCAGTTAATTTGGCTTTTTTGTACGAGCGCACATCGCTATCCGGCAACACACGGATGGCTTTTAAATCATAATGCACACTGCTTTTCCACGCATGAAAAGCACCGGGGCTGCTGGCTTCATGACAGCCAACGCAGCTGTCACGGTCAAACTCACCTTGCACGGTCTTAGGGGCTTTGTAAAAATCTTTAGGATTCCAGTAACTTTGGATTGGGATCGGCTGCCACAGCTCGCCGTGCTTGCCTTTGCCGGGATGGGTGTCGTAATAATTTTTTTTAATTTCATTAAAATCGGGTTGTGCCGCTATGGCAAACCCCATGCCTATCAAGCAAATTATCCACACGCATAGATTAACCACCCTGTGCAACTGTTTAGACCGCATTATTTATCACTCCCAAAACGAGTTATTGAAAATATACAATTTCGATTCAAAATTATATATTAACCAGCATTTTATTATTGTACTTTTTTATAATCGCGTATGTGTAACAAGATGACCTTCATGCCACTATGCCGAAAATTTAAAAATTACATTTATACACTTTAGCGATGGCCATGCCATTAAAAGCACCCACTGAATTAAATTGCCCCCAAACAACGCGGCTTGCCCCTAATTTGTCTGAAGGAGAGTCGCTACTTTTGCGATAGCTTGTTTTGGGCATCCCAGCCCAAGCAAGCGGCAAAAGACTACGCGACAGTTATTTTGCTCCGCAAGCCCCGATACCCCTGGCACAATATCGTCCCGAC
>JABFRM010000322.1 GCA_013141155.1 Methylococcaceae bacterium
CCGTAAAAAACAAGCTAAAAATGTATTTACCATTTTATTACTGAGCCAAGGCGTGCCGATGTTATTGGCGGGTGACGAGTTTTTAAACAGCCAAAACGGCAATAATAATAGCTATTGCCAAGATAACGAAACCAGTTGGTTGGATTGGAACCTCACCCAAAAAAATGCCGATATATTACGGTTTGTACAACTGATGATCGCACTACGCAAAAGACACGCCTCTATTATGCGGCGGCGGTTTTTGACTGGCAAAACCGTTGAAGGCAAAAATTTAACCGATATTTCCTGGCATGGCGAGCAATTAAACACTCCGCTCTGGAATGACCCTGAGGCCAGCGTATTAGCCTTCACTTTAGCGGGGCTTAATCACGACGAAGCTGACCTGCATATTGCCATGAATATGTCCCAGCAACTTGCCAATATAGAATTACCGCTTATTAAAGGTAAGCAATGGTGTTTAAGTGTTGATACCGCACTAACTGCACCACTTGATATTAGCCCCCCAGAAAATCAAAAAACATTCGACAGTACGGTTTACGCCATTCAGCCGAACAGCATTATCGTGTTTGAAAATAAATAAACATTTGATTGAGCTACCCCCTAATTAATAGTAGTATCGTGCTTGTTAGCTAAGCCTTAACCTTTCCAATTCGGGAGATAAATCAATGGCGGAAATATCCATAACAACAACAATAAATTACATTATTGACTGGCTGCAACTTCGCTTAAAAGAACGCACATCATGGGATGGCTTAACCATTATTGTCATCAGCATATTAGCCTTAATTGCCTCGCCTTTGATCAAATACGCCGCTTGGGTCGGACTGGGTTACGGGGCATGGACTTTGTGGCGAAAAGATAAACCCCTTTAATACCCCCCTGCTAAACGAAAACGAGTCGCTATTTTTGAGTACCCATTTTCTGCAAAGCTCTTGCCCGAAAATCATCAATTATTAGCGACCGTTATATTACTTGACGCCCATACGTTCAGTTTCTTTTTAGCCTCTGCGTACATCCAAAGCGCTATTTAGTAAAAGTATTGCAGGCGTTAATATCGCCTGTTTGTAGGCCTTTATTTAACCAGCTAACCCGTTGTTCGGCTGAGCCGTGCGTAAACGATTCAGGACTGACACGATGTCCCGCTTGACCTTGTAAGCGATCATCGCCTATCGACGCAGCCGCTTGTAAACCCTCTTCCACATCGCCAGGTTCCAGTAATTGGCGTTGTTTGTTGGCATGGTGTGCCCAAACACCGGCATAGCAATCGGCTTGCAACTCTAATCTAACCGATAAACCATTGCCTTCTGCCTGACCCATACGTTGTTGTAATTGATGTACTTGATCGGAAACCCCTAACAGATTTTGAATATGGTGTCCCACTTCATGACCGACAACATAAGCGCGGGCAAAATCACCGGAAGCACCCAGTTGACTTAAGGTTTGGAAAAAACCTAAATCAATGTAGACTTTTTGATCGCCCGGACAGTAAAAAGGCCCTGTTGCAGCAGAACTCATACCACAGGCAGAATTCACTTGATCCGTAAATAACACCAAATGCGGCGCTTGATACTGTTTTCCTGCACGCGATAAAATAACTGACCAAGTATCTTCGGTGTCTGCAAGAATAGCCGACACAAAATCAGCCTCTTCATTACTGGCTGCGGAGGGTGTGTTGTGCCTGACTTGACTGGAACTACCGCCGCCAAGACCCCCTAGATTGCCGCCAGAAAGGCTAGACAACATGCTCAGCAATTGCAAGGGATTTTGTCCCAAGGCTAATCCGACCACCCCCACTAAAAGCATGGTTTTCCATCCTACACGAAAGCCACCGCCACCCATCCCACCGCCTGTAGACTCCTCATCGCGCCGATCTTCTACGTTAGTGCTTCGTCTACCTATTTTCCAGCGCATACCTTACTCCTCGTCAAATTGGGTGATAATTTTTTTGGACAGTTGACCATAGCGATTAGCCACTACTGTTTTATGTGTTGAGATTTTTCAACCAATATTTGCTTACGCTGTTGCTTAGCAACACGTTTACCGATTAAGGCTTTGGCAGCATCGCTCCCCATGTGTACTTCGCCCCGCTGACTCGCCAATTGCATTTGTTTTTCGCGTTCTGTAAAGCGTGCTTTTTGATCCAACGTAATTTTATCAAAACAATGCGGACAACTAACACCTTTGACATAAAGCGCACTGGCTTTATCCGCTTCAGTGATCGGCAAACGGCAGGCGTTGCATTGATCATAAATGCCTTTTTGAAGCTGGTGATTAACCGTGACCCGTTCATCAAACACAAAGCATTCGCCTTCCCACAAGGTTTCTTCGAGGGGTATTTCTTCCAGATATTTTAAAATGCCACCCTTGAGGTGAAAGACCTCTGCAAAACCTTGTTCTTTTAGGTAAGCAGTGGATTTTTCACAACGAATGCCGCCAGTACAAAACATAGCAATTTTTTTATGTTGCAAAGGATTCAGGTGATCTTTCACATAGCCAGGAAACTCCCGAAAACTTATTGTATTGGGATTGACGGCATTTTTAAAAGTACCCACTTTCACTTCATAGTCGTTGCGGGTGTCAACCAAAATCACCTCAGGATCGGCAAGCAATGTATTCCACTCTTTAGGACTGAGATAAGTTCCGACAACGCGTTTCGGGTCAATGCCCTCTATGCCCATCGTAACGATTTCTTTTTTAAGTTTAACTTTAGCGCGATTAAAAGGCGGGGTGTCAGTGAATGATTCTTTATAATCAAGATCGACAAGTCGTGGGTCACTCTGTAACCAAGCCAATACCTTATCAATGGCAGCCCTAGAACCTGCAATAGTGCCGTTAATGCCCTCATGGGCTAACAGCAGCGTACCCCTAACCTGATTATGTTCCATCACACCTTGTAGCGGCTGGCGTAAGGCTTGATAATCTTCAAGCGTGACAAATTTGTAAAGTGCACAAACAACAATGACTGACATAGCGTATTCCCTTGGCAAGCTGGAACGTAAATCCAGGGCTAAAAAGAGGACTATTATACTGAAAGGCTGGTCATTTTTCTAAAATGTTGGATGTATCAATCCGAGCGCCGCGTCAGCGCTACAAAATTTTTTCGCCGCGGGCTAATTTTGGCAGCGGCCCCTCTAAACCCATGGCTGCCCGCATAATCTTATTTTTTGCAGGGCGTATACGTTCAGCTAAGCCTAAGCCTAAATTACGCAAAAATTTTACCGGTAAAATATCGTTACTAAAGACCCGATAAAAAAGCTCCATAACCGTCATCATTTTTAAATTTTCAGTGCGGCGAGATTTTTCATAGCCTTTTAAAACACTTAAAGCGGCAATAGATTGCCCTTGTTTAGTTGCGTTTAAAATAATTTCAGCCAACGCCGCCGCATCCAAAAACCCAATATTAACGCCTTGCCCTGCCAAAGGGTTAATCGTATGCGCAGCATCACCGACCAAAGCGACGCCTTGCTTAACATAGCATTGCGCATGCTGGCATTTGAGCGGAAAACTTATCTGCCCTAAAATAGCTTTTATCCCGCCCAAACATTCAGGAAAAGCAGCCCTTAGCTCGCCCAGTAATTCAGCCTCTGGCAAGCTTTTTAAACGTTGGACTTCATCGGCGGCGTTATACCACACCAATGAGGCATAGTGTCCCGTTAATGGCAAAAAAGCCTGGGGGCCAGAGGCAACAAAACGTTGCCAAGTAATGTCTTGTTGCACATAATCAGTTTCGACATATAAAACCAAGGCATGTTGATCATAGTCGCGACTATTGACACCCATACCCACCAGTTGTCGCACCCGCGATTGACCACCATCTGCTGCGACCAATAATTTTGCTGACAAGACTTGACCATTGCTTAAATCAATTTGCGAGGCATAGTCAGCTTCTAAAGGGGAATAAACAATGTTTTGGATGCCGACTGGACTTATTAAGGTGATGTTGCCAAAAGCTGATAAGCGCTCCAACAAAGCCAATTGGGTAACACGATTTTCAACGATATAACCAAGCTCTGGATAATCAATAGCGGCACTGTTAAACTCTGTATCACCGGCGGTTTCCCAAACCCGCATACGCTTAAAAGGGCAATAGCGGCGACTCACAACCCCCTCCCAGGCACCCACGGTTTCCAAAATTTTCCGGGAGGCAATGCTTAGCGCTGAGACCCTTAAATCATGGGGTTGCTTTGGAGAGAATGCTTCGGGCGGGTGTTGCTCAATGACGGCGACACGTAAGTCACTATCCCCTAATGCACAAGCAACTGCCGCACCTACCATACCGCCGCCAACAATCACGACATCAAATTGTTCTTTCATATTCTAATTCTTCTCAATAGCTGTGTGGGTTAATACTACCATAGTCCCCGTGGTTTTGGCGGGCAAGGAATGTGTTCAAATGGTAGAATTACGCGGAGAACTAATGCTTACCGTCAAGCATGGCAGTTTGTTTTAAGAGGAAAGCACTATGTCACGTCAAAAAAAACGCCAAGTTGTACTAGATACTGAAACGACCGGCCTAAATCCGCAGGAAGGCCATCGAGTCATCGAAATTGGCTGCGTAGAATTAATCAATCGGCGTTTAACTAAAAATCATTTTCATGCCTACATTAACCCCATGCGAGTCATTGATGCTGGCGCAATTGAGGTACATGGCATTACCAATGAATTTTTAACCGACAAACCCGTATTTAAAGAAATTGCAGAGGATTTTATCGCCTTTATCCGAGATGCTGAATTAATCATTCACAATGCGCCATTTGATGTAGGCTTTTTAAATCACGAATTGGCGCTGTTGTCTAAAAAGGCGGGCTGCATTGAAGATGTTAGTACAATCTTTGATTCCTTGGTGTATGCCCGAAAAAAACATCCCGGACAGCGCAATAGTTTAGATGCACTATGCAAACGTTATGGCATAGATAACAGTCATCGGCAGTTACATGGGGCGTTGTTAGATGCCGAAATCCTGGCTGATGTTTATCTCTTAATGACTGGTGGCCAGGGGTCGTTGTTAGAGGCTGACACCGATGCAATAATAAAGCAAGGCGCATCAGTGGTTAGGGCATTAGCCGCTGACCGCCCGGTTTTAAAAATTATTCGATGCACGGAAACAGAGTTGCTCGCCCATGAACAAGCATTACTTGTCATTCAAAAAGCAAGTGGCGATTGCGTGTGGCTGCGCGAAAGTTAATACGCATTTTCATCTTTAAATACGATACCCAGCGTTTTAGCAATAATGAATAAATCCAGGCTAAGCGACCAATGGCGCAAGTAATTGAGGTCATACTCAATGCGCGTCTCCATTTTCTCAATCGTATCGGTTTCGCCACGATAACCGTTAATCTGTGCCCAGCCGGTAATACCCGGTTTAACTTTATGGCGAATCATGTACCCTTTTATTTGCTTTCTATACAATTCATTATGGGCAACCGCATGTGGACGAGGCCCTACGATACTCATTCGGCCTTGAAGTACATTGATAAACTGCGGCAGTTCATCTAACGACTTAGCCCTTAAAAATCGCCCTAAAGGTGTAATTCGGCTATCATTACGGATCGCCTGAGTGATGCGGGCGTGGTTTTCACACACCGTCATACTGCGAAATTTATACACTTCAATCGCTCGTCCATCCAATCCATAGCGCAATTGTTTGAAAATAATCGGGCCTGGCGAACTTAATTTAACGCCTAGGGCAATAAACATTAATAACGGACTGATCAAAATCAAGATCAGGCTCGATAAAATTAGATCGGAAAACCTTTTAATACGCGCTGTTTTACCAATAAAGGGACTTTCACACAAGGATATTAAGGGAATATTCTCGATGCTAAAAAGCCGCGACTGGATCATATCGGACATAAAAACATCGGGTAAATAATAGAGTGACACTGTAGTATCCCGCAACTCATCCAGCAAAAAATGAATACGTGATTGTTCGGTCATGGATAAGGCGATGTAAACGACTTTAATCTGTTCTTTTACCACAAAACGATGTACGTCTTTTAAGCCGCCAGCCAACAAAATCTTCTCAGGGAGACGAGAAACACCTCGATCATCAAAAAAATCCAGGCTCTGAATGCCATCGCTTTCTTGTTGCTGTATGGCTTTTGTGAGCTTAAGACTTAATTCATTGACGCCAACAATAATCGCTTTATCAAAAAAACCTTGTTTAGTGTGGTACCGAAAAAATAAATACCGCACCACTATTTGTAAAAATACTAACGCGAAAGGCGTGATGATCGCCCATTGCAGTAATATATCACGATTGAAAAACTGGACTAATCCGGCGGCATACACAATTAAAACCAGCGCAGCCAATATACCGCTCCAACGCATGATGATCCAAATAATTAACAGCGTCCAAAAATATTTTTTCCGCCCAGTAGAATCAATATCAATGTCGTATAAAAAACGTGCCACTAACAACAGGATAATAACCGCCAAAAATACATATTGACCGGTAAACGGCACACCATGCAAACCCGTGATCACGCCTAACATGGTGGCTGCCAAGATAGGTGTCAGGGTATGTCGAATCTCTTGTAAGACGGAATGCTCACTTATTTGCATAAAATGCCTGGAAAACCCTTTAGCGTGTTTGAATAGCCATGAAAAGTAGAATTAAACGATTCAAAAATATACCCGTAAAATCGAGGCCAGTATAAATGGATTTTTAACGTTTATAAACTGGCATTAGCGTTGCTGGCCATTGGTTTTGCATTACGGCATATTTTTATGCTGATATCCGGTGTCGTTGCCGTTCTCATGGCAACCTAATTCAATATCAAGCCCTAGCATTTTAGAAATTAATTCAGTGCGGGTTTTAATGTGGATTTTTGCATAAATGCGTTGCAAATGATCTTTAACGGTTTTTTCATCAATAAATAACTGCTTGGCAATATTGGAATTAGAGAGGCCACGCATAATGCCTAATGAAACTTCAATTTCCCTGGGTGACAAACCGCAATATTTAAGTCGATTGCCGATGGCTTGCCGTCGCCGAAATGGTTCAATAGAAACAATAGTAACGGGGTGAGATTTATTATTGAGGTCATTTATAGCCTCCATTTGCCAAGTCGTCGATTCGTCGGCTTCAGTTTTAGCAAATAACTTCAGTAAACTGGCGGACGTTAAAGGCACCGTTTCTGCTCGATATAATTCCGCACCATTTTTCAGCCACATATCGCCTTTTTTTACAAGACTTAGCACGCTGGTTAACGGTATTCCCGTCAACATTTTAGCAACTGCCTCATTCTTATAAATGATGCCCTCATTAGCCCCAAAAACGATGAGTCCATTTTCACGTAAGGGTGTCAAGGCAAGCGTGCTATCTTGAAAATGCACCGCATTGGCAACATGTAACGACAATCTGTTTAAAAGTGCCATTTCACTATCGGAAAAGTTCGGTTCGCATGCTCGGCGATATAATCTTATCGCTGCAATCGGTTGTTGCCGCCAACTAACAATCACCCCCAAGGCATGTTGATAAGGCATATTTTGGTAAAAAATATTGAATTCATGTAGGGCGAGGCTATTTACTGGCACTATATCAGACAATCTTATAGTTTTATTTAAGCGGGTAAGGCATAAGGGGTCAAAAAATAACGGGTCAAAGGGCGCATGACTGCACTGTGAACTGACCATGGAAGCAATACAGTTGCCGTAACAATACCCTTCTTGCAATTCCAGTGTTTGCCAATTGATAGGCGTATAAATCGCAGCATCATAAGGCACAAGCCCAACAAGCCCTTGAAAAAGTTGATCACTAATAGCATTAGGTGTTTTCGCCTGGTAGAGCAGATCAATGAGATCCAGTAATCGTTCGTACCAAAGTCGCGGATCGTTTTGCATAAGTTAAGCTAAAGTGTCAAGAAATCGAGTACTTTCAATAAAACGGCTACTTTCGCCGGGTACCTTGAGGCTAATAGCTGAATGTGTTAATTATTTATTATATTGAATAACAACCAAAATACGTGAGGAGTGTATCAATACCTTGGCGATGTATTATACTATTGCTCTGTAGTTAAGATGATTTCTAAGCAAACTTTAATTCAAATACCCAAGATCAAGTATGCAAGGGTCGATGGGGATTGAAGGATCAAGAATACAATCTCTGAATTTTTAACACCTAATCAAGTACTGCATAAAATTTTATATTATCAAAGAACCAGCATGAAATTCGTACTTATGGTAGCAATATTTTTTGAACT
>JABFRM010000122.1 GCA_013141155.1 Methylococcaceae bacterium
GTAACGGATATTGATTTAGTTAAATCGACGGTTTTAAAGCTGACTGGTGCATTTTTATCATCGCTATTTTCAAGCGCGTCGGTCGCATTTGTCGCTGTTGCCTCTCTGGGTAACTTATTTTTATTACCGCTACGATTGTTGCGGTTATTGCGGTTATTGCGGTTGTTGCGGCTCGCTGACTGGCGTTGTTGGGCATTACCTGGGATTGGATTGCCCTCACTGTCAACTGCATTTGTTAAAGTCGCTGCTGCTTCAGTGTTTCTGCTCGGCGTTCTTCTGGGATGAGATTCATAAGGCGAAGTTTCCGACTCCATAACTGGAACAGTTTCTTCTAAATCGGAACTGCTATCGGTTGTCGCGGATGCCCCCACCAATTTATGCCAAAAACGTTTAATTAAGCTATCAGCAATATTTTTATTTTGCGTGGGTGCAGGAGAATCATGTAAAAATTCTTTGACGGCAGGTTGTGCGGCGGCTTGTTTGGCATGATGCACAAAGTCAGGGACTTTGATCACTTCTTCTTTCAGTTGCAAATAACTACTTTTTTCTTCGGTTTCTTTGATTTTAACGCGTTCTATTTCGTAATCCGGCGTTTCTAAATGACGGCTCGGCAAGATGATAATGCTCACGCCCAAACGCGATTCGATTTGTTCAATCGGTTTTCTTTTTTCATTGAGCAAGAAAGTGGCGCACTCAATCGGCAAATGCGCGACAATTGTTTCAGTGCCTTTTTTCATCGCTTCCTCTTCGATAATGCGCAGCACCGATAAGGTAACGGACTCAACATTACGGATGGAACCTTGACCTTTACAACGCGGACAAGGAAGCTGGGAGGAATCACCAAGCGAAGGACGCAGGCGTTGCCGCGACATTTCCAGCAAGCCAAAGCGAGAAATTCGGCTGGTTTGAATCCGGGCGCGGTCAATTTTTAAAGCGTCACGCAAACGATTTTCAACGGCTTTCTGATTTTTATTCGCCATCATGTCGATAAAATCAATCACGAATAAACCGCCCAAATCACGCAAGCGTAATTGCCGTGCAATTTCATCAGCTGCTTCAAGGTTGGTATTTAACGCAGTTTCTTCAATATCACTGCCCTTGGTGGCACGCGCTGAGTTGATGTCGATCGAGGTTAAGGCTTCGGTGTAATCAATCACAATTGAGCCACCAGAAGGCAGCGGCACGTCACGGTTATAGGCGACTTCGATTTGTGATTCGATTTGGTAGCGGCTGAACAACGGCACATCGTCGGTGTACAGCTTAGCTCGCTGTAAAAAGTGCGGCATCACTTGCTTTAAGAAATTTTGCACCAATTTAAACGATTCAGCGTTATCAATTAAAATTTCGTCAATATCATTACGTAAATGATCACGCAAGGCGCGAATGATCACGTTGCTTTCTTGAAATACTAAGAATGGCGCTTTTTGTTCGCTAGAATTACGATCAATCGCCGTCCAGAGTTGCATGAGATAATTTAAATCCCATTGCAATTCCTCGGTGCTTTTGCCGCAACCTGCGGTACGCACGATTAAACCCATATTATCGGGAATATCTAAGCCGCTAACGGCTTCGCGTAATTCATTGCGGGTGTCGCCTTCAATACGCCGGGAAATGCCGCCCGCTTTGGGATTATTGGGCATCAGCACTAAATAAGTGCCGGCAAGGCTGATATAGGTGGTTAGCGCCGCGCCTTTGTTGCCGCGCTCTTCTTTTTCAATTTGGACTAAAATTTCCTGACCTTCATGGATCAAGTCTTTAATGGCTGCACGCCCCCTGCCTTCGGCGTTACCTTCGGTGGAATCGTGATAATCGGGGAGAATTTCTTTAAACGGCAGAAAACCATGTTTATCTGCGCCGTAATTGATAAAAGCCGCTTCTAAGCTAGGCTCTACTCGAGTAATTATACCTTTGTATATATTGGATTTTTTTTGTTCTTTGGCAGGGATTTCAATGTCAAAATCATACATTTTTTGACCATCGACTAAAGCAACCCGCAGTTCTTCCGCCTGCGTGGCATTAATCAGCATTCTTTTCATTAGTTATCCTTGTATATTTCTGTTCCATGAGCAGATTTTATTGCCTAGACATTATTCAAAATAAACTCCCTTACACCCGTTTTAGCCTTTATTTAGGCATGGTAATTAAGGGCGTTTTTTTTGAATCAGTTGGCTATATAGGTCACACGCAACTCCAATGCGAAAAAAGCCGAGGGTAATTCCATCAAGGCATGATTTTTAGCGTGTAAGGAGGAGACTCTTGCCAGTGTGAATGACAGATAAGTGTATAGTTGAGTCTGGTGGTAAAATCTGTATTAAACAGTCATCGTAAGTCGCTCATCACGGGTCGAGCAACAAAACCCAAAAATCTTTTGGAAGCCTTAATGCCGGTGAACTGACACGATCTTCACATAACTTTGGTGCGGAACCTGGGGAAATTAAACTTCAGGGCGCAACGGTTCTAAAATACTTTAAAACTCGTCTAATATAGCAACCTTATTGGTTTACAGCAACATAACAATCAATAACGCGCGTGTTAATGGTATCATTTAACGATGGAACAACATCAAATTCAGACTAAACCAGACGTACAATGGGTAATCATTACCGAAGCCAATGCTGATCAGCGCTTGGATAATTTTTTAATCACCCGCTTGAAAGGGGTGCCTAAAAGCCTCATCTATAGGATCGTGCGTAAAGGCGAAGTGCGGGTTAACAAAGGCCGTGTCGATGTTAAATATCGGCTGGCCATAGGCGATATGGTCAGGATTCCGCCAGTGCGGGTGGCAGAAAAAGCCCAGGAAAACTATGTCACTAACAGCTTAAAGAAAAGCCTGGAAGAAGATATTTTATTTGAAGATGAGGCCTTAATTGTACTCAACAAGCCTGCGGGTTATCCGGTGCATGGCGGCAGTGGCGTGAGTTCGGGGATTATCGAGAGTTTACGGCAACTTAGGCCAGATGCGCATTTTCTGGAACTGGTGCATCGTTTGGATAAGGATACGTCTGGTTGTTTAATTATTGCCAAAAAACGCAGTGCGTTGCGTAAATTACATGAGATTTTTCGGGATGATCAGGTACGCAAAAGTTATTTAGCTTTATTAGCAGGACGTTGGGATAAAAAAAAGCTGCTGGTTAACGTACCCTTATTGAAAAAACCCGGCGAAGGCGGTGAACGGGTGGTCATTGTCAGTAATTTGGGTAAATCTGCGGAAACCTTGTTCACACGCCTGCAAGCGTATCAGGACACCACCCTGGTTTCTGCCGCCCCTAAAACGGGGCGTACTCACCAAATCCGGGTACATGCCGCTTGGATGGGGCATCCGATTATTTCTGATGAACGTTATGGCTCTTTTGAACTCAATCGGGACTTTAAAAAGAGAGGTTATAAGCGGTTGTTTTTACATGCAGAAAAATTAGAATTTGTGCACCCGGTCACGGGTCTCACGGTTGCATTTAATGCGCCTTTACCCAAATCATTACAAAATCTGTTGGCGCATGAAAAACCGCTTTGATGTCATTATTTTTGATTGGGATGGCACCTTAATCAATTCGATTGATTGGATTACCGATTGTTTACAGTTGGCTGCTGAGCAATGCCAGCTACCCAAACCCCCCTCTCAAATAGCTAAAAACACCATCGGCTTGAGTATTGATAAAGCCATGCTAAGCTTATTCCCTGAAGCGGATGAAAATCTGCTGATGGAACTGGTTACCCATTACCGTAAAGCCTACCAATCCAAGCCGCTGGGGCGTGAACATTTTTTCCCCGGCGTGTATGACATGTTGGTCACCTTAAAACAAGCGGGATACCAACTTGCCGTAGCGACCGGCAAAACCCGTAGCGAGTTACAAAAAGTATTGCAGGCGACCCAGACTGAGGCATTATTTGACATCACCCGTGCCGCCGATGAAACCGCATCAAAACCGTCGCCGCAAATGCTACAGGAAATTTTAAGCCATTGTGCTTGTCCCAGTGAGCGTGCGCTTATGGTAGGTGATTCAATTTATGATCTGGAAATGGCTCGCAACGCCAATATGGCATCTGTTGCCGTCACTTGCGGCGCAAATTCACAAACCGTATTACAACAATACCAACCGCTGCTGTGTTTGCAGCAACCAGCAGAATTACTCACACTTATTAACAGAGGTTAAGCTTTATGGACAATCAACAAGACACCCCTAACAATGCGTCTACACCAGGCTGGGAGCGTGGCATCGTTGAAAAGCTCGCGTTTGCAGCCCTTAAAGAGCAACGTGCAACCAGACGCTGGGGCTTATTTTTTAAAGGGTTACTATTTTTATATCTAACCGCCCTATTGCTGCTGGCCGTTTACCCTAAAATGAAATTTGGTGGCTCGGATAACGATAAAGAACATACCGCCGTTATTGATTTAGTCGGTGTTATTGCAGAGGACAAGGACGCCAATGCCAAAGCCATTATTGAAGGACTTAGGGAAGCGGTAAAAGATAAACATACCAAAGGCATTATTTTACATGCCAACTCACCAGGCGGTAGCCCCGTGCAATCCTGGGATGTTTTTGACGAAATCCGTAAAATCAAAAAAGAACATCCGCAATTGCCGATTTATACCGTGGTGAGTGATATTTGTGCGTCTGGTTGTTATTACATTGCGGCTGCCAGCGATAAGATTTTTGTCAATCAAGCCAGTATTATCGGATCGATTGGCGTACTTATGGATGGCTTTGGCTTTGTCAATGTCATGGAAAAACTGGGGGTGGAACGGCGCTTACTCACCGCAGGTGCACATAAAGCCATGCTCGACCCCTTTTCACCGGTTAAAGAAAACGAAACCGCTTATATGAATGGCATGTTGAATGAAGTGCATCAACAATTCATCACCGCCGTGCGTACCGGTCGTGGCGACCGTCTGAAAGAAACCCCCGATATGTTTTCAGGATTGGTTTGGAGTGGTGAGTCCAGCTTAAAATTAGGCATTGCCGACGCAATAGGCAATGATGACTACGTGGCTAAAGACATTATCGGCGCTAAAAAATTGGTTAATTTTACCCAAGAAGAATTATTAATGGATCGGATTGCCGGCAAGTTAGGGGCTGCTTTTGGGCAGGCGATTTCCAGTATGGCGCAAGTATCCTTGCGTTAGGCGTTAATTCAGTTAGAATTCATAGTCGCATTGCTACACTGTAATCTTTAAACCTTTTTATCGCTGTGCCGTTTAGGACAAATCCTGCCGCAGCCACAGCGATTATCTATGTAGGGCAGAGCTGAAAATGATGACAAATTGTCGGGTGTTAGTATTGATCGCATTAGGTTTAATAAGGTTTGAGGCGGTTTTGGCGGAATCGACTCCAACGTCCACACCAGCGCCGTCAACAGTACCGGAGGTTGCCCCAGTTGCTCCCGAAATGAGCCTGGAGCAGGCCACCAAGCAAGTTATTACCAGCCACTACGCCAGCCGGGTGTTATCGGCCAAAACGGAAGAGATTAACGGACGCAAAGTGCATGTTATTAAAACCTTAACACTGGACGGACGCATTCAACAACAAACCATTGCGGCAGATACGGGTGTTTTGCTGGATATTGATAATAATTAAAGCTTAGAGGGGTATCATGCGGGTATTAATCGTTGAAGATGAAGTAGTGCTGTGCCAACAAATTCAGCATTTTTTTGCCGAAAAAGGCTTTGCCGTTGACATCGCCCACACCGGTGCCGATGGTTTACATATTGGTCAGGAATACCCGCTGGACGCTGCCGTGATCGACATCGGCTTGCCAGATTTTTCAGGCGTTGAATTGATTAAAAAACTGCGTAAAGCACATGTTGATATTCCCATATTAATTTTAACTGCACGCACGCGTTGGCAAGAAAAAGTGGAGGGATTGGAAGCCGGTGCAGATGATTATCTGGTTAAACCTTTTCATTATGAAGAATTGCTGGCGCGCATGAACGCTTTAATTAGGCGCTCTTCGGGCAATGCGCACCCAATTTTAACGCTCAGGGATATTGAATTAGACACCGTTGCGCAACAAGTGGCTGTGGGTGGCAAGCCTTTAGAGCTAACCGCTTATGAATATAAAGTCCTAGAATATTTGTTATTTCGTAAAAATACCGTGGTTTCTAAAACCGTGTTAACCGAACATATTTACGATGAAGATTTTGAGCGCGATAGCAATGTCATCGAAGTCTTCATCGGCCGCTTACGCAAAAAACTCGATCCTGACGGCATTACCAAACCCATAGAAACCTTACGTGGACGGGGCTACAGAATGTCGGACTCCCTCCTAGAGTGACGGATTTTCAACGTTAAAACGGCTTCATGAGAACCCAATCCCTTAGTTTCAGGTCGCTGATGTCCACTGCCGTGATGATGGTGGTGTTTTTCGCCTTAGTCGCGATAGTACTCGGGCGCAGTTTTCTGGAAAGCGCCGAACAAGCCTTGAAAGAAACCTTGCAAGTACAAGTCTATTCATTGTTATCCGCTGCTGAGCTGCCCAAATCGGGCCGATTAAGCATGTCCTCCAGCTTGCCTGAACCGCGTTTTGCCAATCCTGGCTCCGGTTTATATGCGTTTATTACGCATAACGGCAAAAATATCATCTGGCGCTCACCTTCTGCCATTGGTTTAGAGCTGACCGTCCCCGCTGCTATGCTACCCGGCATAACCGTATTTGAAAAAGACCGGATTAACAATCGTTATATTCTCCACTACAAAGTCATTTGGGAAACGAATCGTAAATCCACTCGCGAATATGTCTTTAGTGTCACCGAAGATACCCAGTTTGTGAGCCATCAAGTTAATCGTTTTAGAAAAACACTCATGCTGTGGTTAGGCATTGTTGGGGCATTGTTAATAGTGATTCAACTTATGGTGTTGCGTTGGAGCTTAAAACCCTTACGCACTATTGTCAGTGACTTGGAAAAAATAGAAGCCGGTGCCAAGCAACAATTAGATGGTCTTTATCCCACAGAATTACAAGGGCTTGCGGGTAATTTAAATATTCTCATTAACAGCGAGCGCGCCCATCTTGAACGCTATCGCAACACCCTGGCAGATTTGGCACACAGCTTAAAAACCCCGTTGGCCATTTTGCGGGGCTGTGTGGCCACTGCCGGATCAAACAGCCCTATCATGGAAGCGCAAATCACGCGCATGAATGAAATTGTAGACTATCAACTACAACGCGCTGCGATTAAAGGGGAGAAAAAAATAACCGGCAAAGTCGATCTCGTGGCAATAACCCACAAAATTATCGCTTCCCTGGAAAAAGTCTATAGTGATAAAAACATCCAGTTTGAACTGAATTTACCTGAGCGCTGCTGGGTTTATTGTGAAGAAGGCGATGTCTATGAAATTGTCGGCAACCTGTTGGATAATGCCTGTAAATGGTGTAAGCGTCGCATTGCTGTCAATTTGAATAATGCCAATCGTGCCGTCGGCTCCAGTTTAATCCTGCATATTGAAGATGACGGCCCAGGTATCCCAGAGGATAAATTAAATGCAATTTTACAGCGTGGTGTGCGCGCAGATGAAAATATTCACGGACACGGTATTGGCATGGCGGTCGTATATGAAATGATTAATTTGCTGGGGGGGCAATTACAAGGGTATAAAAGCCCTAAACTGGGCGGCATGTACTGGAAAGTGCATTTGCCTTAAGCTTAAAAAATCCTAATGGGACTGAAAACTATCCGGTTTTTTGTCTGGCAACATTTGCTTAGCGGAATCAATATCCCTCAAAACAACCGGAGCAAATTCGAGCAACAAGCGACGCTTTTGCTGCACGCTAGTGTTCAGTCATTCCCGTTTTGTCGAGTCACGTTTTTAGTTTGCTGCAAGACCTACGAGGTTTTAAAAACCTCGTAGGTCTATATCTGAAAAAGTCGGCATAGGGTTAAATGATTTAAAGGCGAAATATGGCTTATGTAATCATTACCAAACCATCGGCTGAAAAGGCGCTTGCAAAATTACCACCAAACTTGCAGGTTAAAATACCTGCAGCCTTAGAACGGTTAAGTGTTAATCCACGCCCTTCTGGTGTAAAAAACCTCCTGATTATAAAGATGCTTCAGTAACAACGTCATTCCGGCAATCCCTGCCGGAATGACGATATTTTGGCTTGGCTTGAGCATCTTTATAATCAGGAAAAACCTTAAATCCACATTTGATATTTACTGCATTCGGGTCGTTGAATATTGTGTTG
>JABFRM010000036.1 GCA_013141155.1 Methylococcaceae bacterium
ATCCAAATTAAGGCAATGACTAATGCACCGACGCAACAGCAGGCCGCTAATAAAAATAAACGTTCGGCGCCTAAAAAATCCCAGAGGTAACCGCTGTAATACCCCCCTAGTACGCCGCCTAAACCGAAACTGACGCTGGTATATAAAGCTTGGCCTTTGCCTTGATGATGGACACCAAAATACTGTTGGATTAAGTGCATGGCAACAACATGCACGCTGGCAAAGGTGGCGGCATGTAAGAGTTGTGCGATAAGGATTACCCAGAGTAAATCTGCGTAACGGGCGATTAATAACCAGCGCACGGCACTTAAAAAGATACTGACGAGTAAGATCCGCCGTAAACTAATCCATTGCAATAATCGCCGCATTAACATAAATAAACCGATTTCTGCTATAACGCCCAGCGCCCATAAAAAGCCGATTATAGAAGCGGAGTAGCCATATTGCTTGAGATAAATCGAAAAAAACACGTAGTAAGGGCTGTGGGCAATTTGCAATAATAGATAGACAGCTAAAAAAGCCAATACTTCTGCGGTAAACACAATCCGCCAAATACCTTGATCCGCTTGAATGGGCTTATCCGCCTCGGCTTCTGGTGTTGTTAAAGTTATCAACCAAGTGATCGCCAATAAGCCGGAAATCACCAGCGGTAATATCCTGATTGGCTGATAGTCCAGTAACCGGCCTATGCCCAACACGGCGGCAATAAATCCGATTGAACCCCAGAGTCTAATTTTAGCGTAACGTAGCGGTTCGGTTTGTATATGCAATAGCGTAGCGACTTCAAATTGCGGTAAGGCGGCATTCCAAAAAAAACTAAACAGGATAGTCACTAAAGCGAAGCCAAGATAGTGTTTTACACCTAAAAAACCCAGAAAAAACAGCGCGGCAAAAAACAGGGCAACGCGAATAAGGCGTAAACTTTTGCCGGTATGGTCGGCAATCCAGCCCCAAATGTTGGGTGCGATCATTTTAGTGCCGACCAACAACGCACTTAATTCGCCTATTTCTAAGGCATTAAAGCCAAGGGCTTCCAAATATAAGCTCCAAAAAGGCAGCAGTCCGCCCAGAGACGCAAAATAAAAGCAATAAAAACCCGATAAGCGCCAATAAGGAATAGTCATAGTACACTCTTGAAATAAAAATAACGGGTTGTTTAAGTCTATGTAGGTTGATTAAGGCAAATGCTTTCTTGATGATCTTAATTTAGTGCAGCTTAGCGAGTAAGGTATAATGCGAGTATTTTAAGGCGGCTTCCAATTACCACCATGGCGCAATATTTTGAAATTCATCCGGAAAATCCGCAGCGGCGTTTAATCCATCAAGCCATTGAGATTATTCGCAAAGGCGGCGTAATCGCGTATCCGACGGATTCATCTTATGCCTTAGGTTGCCATATTGGTGACAAACAAGCGGTTGATAAAATCCGCCGTATCCGTCAACTCGACGAAAAGCATGATTTTACCTTAATTTGTAAAGATTTAACGCAGGTGTCCACTTTTACCAAAATGGGCAATGATGCGCATCGTTTAATTAAAACCCTTACGCCAGGGGCGTTTACGTTTATCCTAGATGCCACCAAGGAAACCCCGCGGCGCTTACAGCATGTTAAAAAGAAAACCATTGGTATTCGCATTCCTGAACACCCCGTCGCGCGGCTATTGGTTGAAGAGCTGGGTGAGCCGTTATTGAGCGCTACCTTAATCCTGCCAAACGAGCAACATGCTATGACAGATCCCTATGATATTCGCGCGCGTTTGGAACATGAATTGGCTTTAGTCATTGATTGTGGGGTGATTGAGTATGAGCCGACTACCATTATTGAATTTACAGATATTGGTGCGGTATTAGTCAGGCAAGGCAAGGGGCTTGCGCCGATGTTGGAGAGTTAACTTATGATGGATGATTTAACACTGGTTCAACGTATTGTGGTGTGGATACTGCCCGTGGTATTTGCGATTACGGTGCATGAGGTTGCACATGGCTGGGTCGCGAAACTATACGGCGACAAAACAGCGTTTTTAATGGGACGCTTAACCTTAAATCCACTTAAACATGTCGATTTAATTGGTACCCTGCTATTGCCAGGAATATTATTATTGACCGGCACTGGCTTTATTTTTGGCTGGGCAAAGCCAGTTCCGGTTGATGCCCGTAATTTTAAAAATCCGCGCCGCGATATGGCAATAGTGGCACTTGCAGGCCCCGTATCTAATCTGATTATGGCCTTATTGTGGGCATTGCTAGCCAGAGTTGGTGTAACCTTGAATATAGATGCCATATCCCATCCATTGATTTATAGCGGTGTGGCAGGTATTTCGATTAATCTGGTATTGGCATTGCTGAATCTGTTGCCGTTACCCCCTTTAGATGGTAGCCGTATTCTTTCTGGCATGCTGCCGGAGCAAATCGCTGAGTACTATAACAAACTGGAGCGCTTTGGTTTCCTGATTATCTTGTTGTTATTAAGCTCCAATATTTTAAGCGTTATTTTGGCGACGCCGATGTTTGAAATGCAAAAATTGTTTTTCACCATTGCCGGATTGTAATGTTAGCCATTGCCAGCACTGATTTTGCAATGGAGCAGACCCCAATAGCCCCTGTTTTTACGACCATTAAAGTGCAAGGGGCAGATTACGGCGCGTTGCCAGAGGATTTATATATTCCCCCAGATGCGTTGCAAATTTTTCTGGAAGCGTTTGAAGGCCCGTTGGATTTGTTGCTGTATCTGATACGCAAGCAAAATATTGATATTGTACATATTCCGGTTGCGGAAATTACCCGGCAATACATCAGCTATATAGCCTTGATGGAGCAATTGCAGCTTGATCTGGCAGCAGAATATTTGTTGATGGCAGCGTTGTTGACGGAAATTAAGTCGCGTTTATTATTGCCGCGTAAAATTGAAGCAGAAAATGAAGAAGAGGATCCGCGTGCCGAATTAATCCGGCGGTTACAAGAATATGAACGCATTAAACAAGCCGCAGAAGAGATTGATACCTTGCCCAGACTGGAACGGGATATTTTTGAAACCTTTATTGATGTGAGTCAAATTACCGTTGAGCGGCCTTTACCGGACATCGCGTTTAAAGATTTATTGCTGGCGTTTCAGGATGTTTTAAAACGCGCCCATCAATTGAGCCATCATCAGATTATCAAAGAAGCTTTATCGGTACGGGAACGTATGAGCGCCATTTTAGGCTATTTAAATGGTTTGGAAAATGCCCTGTTCACTAAATTATTCACCCAAAAAGAAGGCCGGCACGGGGTGGTAGTGTCTTTTTTGGCGATTTTAGAATTAAGCAAAGAAGGTTTAATAGAAATTATTCAACCTGAACCGTTTGCAGAATTACGCGTTAGAAGTGTTGCGCAAAATGCTTAACAATGACTAATCCTTACTCAACGTGAACATTAAAAAAATTGTCGAAGCCGTGTTATTTGCCAGTGATAAACCATTGTCACTCAAGCAATTGCAGGCGATTTTTCCTGAATTGCAACAACCTGACATTAAAGCGCTCGAAGTGGCGGTAGCAGAGGTGATGCAAGATTACCATGATAGACCCGTGGAGTTGAAAGCCGTCGCCAGTGGCTATCGCTTTCAGGTCACTCAGGAAATGTCACCTTGGGTGTCGCGCTTATTTGATGAAAAGCCGCCCCGCTACTCACGCGCCTTATTGGAAACCTTAGCCATTATCGCTTATCGGCAACCAGTTACGCGCGGCGAGATAGAGGATATTCGCGGTGTAGTCGTCAGCTCTAATATTATCCGCACGCTACTGGAACGCGAATGGATCAAAGTGGTCGCACACAAAGAAGTGCCAGGGCGGCCAGCGTTATACGCCTCCACCCAACAATTTTTGGATTATTTTAATTTGACCTCATTAGGTCAACTCCCCACCTTACAGGAAATTCAGGAACTGAATAAGCCCCTTAAGGATAATGAACAACCTACGCAGGCAGATCGTGAACAACAAGAAATCAACACACAACCCCTTCAAGAAACCGCAAGCATCGAAACCGAAAACGACACGTAAAGAACCTGTCGCCACCGGTAAACATGCTGGAAAACAACCCAGAACTCCGCGCAAATCGAGCAGTGCTGCCCCCCCTGTGTCCACGGGTATGCAAAATAAAAACGTAGCGCAACCCGTCAAATTTAATGCGGCACTTAGAAGCCAAGACCCCGAAACCCCACCGGTATATGCCAACGAAGCCGAGAGCAGTGAACGCATCCAAAAAGTATTGGCACGCGGCGGCATCGCCTCGCGCCGTGAAATTGAACGCTGGATTACCGAAGAGCGGCTTAAGCTCAATGGTCAAATCGCCAAGTTGGGTGACCGCCTAAAACCTGGCGACCATGTGTATGTTAATGGTCGCCCAATTATGTGGGAAAAATACGCCATTCAACCCACGCGGGTGATTGTCTACCATAAGCCAACTGGAGAAGTGGTTTCGCGCAAAGATCCACAAGGCCGCCCCTTAGTATTCAGCAAACTACCCAAGTTGTTGGTGGGTCGTTGGATTAGTGTCGGTCGCTTGGACATTAACACCTCCGGTTTATTGCTGCTCACCAATAACGGTGAATTAGCCAATCGCCTGATGCACCCCGCCAGCATTATTGATCGCGAATATGCCGTACGGGTATTAGGAGATGTGAATGATGAGCTGTTAGCGCAGCTAAAACAAGGCATTGAGCTGGAAGATGGCCCTGCGAAATTTAACGATATTCAGCACTACGGCGGTGAAGGAGCCAATAAGTGGTACCACGTCACTGTTTGCGAAGGCCGCAATCGCTTGGTGCGGCGTTTATGGGAGGCGGTGGGGGTAACGGTCAGCCGCTTAATGCGCGTGCGTTACGGCCCGGCTTTTTTACCTAAAGGTTTAAAAACCCAAGATAGTTATGAAATGACCGCTAAAGAACTGGACTTGTTGTTAGAGTATGTGGGCCTGCCGAAACAAAAGCTGTTTGCTGCCCCTGAGCGCCATTAAGGATTCCGTCAAAAATAACCTCCCCCCCTTTGAAAAAGGGGGATGGAGGGGGAGAGCAAAGCGAGGGGCGATATCTAATAAATCTCCCCTAACCCCTCTTTTTCAAAGAGGGGAACTGAGTGGCTACCCAGCAAGAACATTCACAAATCAGGAAGTTATTTTTTACGGAGCCTTAAACTTAGGTGAGGAATCATTCCAGCTAAAATTGAAAAAAGTATCGAATTAATCTACAAAACGCCTAATTTTAAAGGCTTGCTAGTGCGGCATTTTTTCACTATATTCCAGATAAAAACAAGGGCGCAATAAGCGCCCTTGAGTGTTGCACTGAACAAACGACTAATATTTAGCCTTTTAACAACGCCTTAACTTTCGTCATAATCCCAACTGGATCAATACCTTGGTGCGGGAATTGTTCCCACAAACCGCCGCAACCTTCTTTGTGCGTGGCGATATGCGCGAATTTCGGCGTTAAGCCGCGTTCCAATAACCAGCTACCATAACGACTGCCCACGCCGGTTTTACGGTTGAAAGATTCAACCACTAACACCATTGGCGATTTGCCGACTTTTTGCAGCATGTCTTCGTCAATAACATTCAAAGTTGGTTTGTTGATCAAACCCACGTCAATGCCTTCTTTTTTCAGGCGTTCAACCGCATCCAGCGCGCGGTACAACGTTTCACCGAAAGCGACCACATAACCTGCCGTGCCTTCGCGGATCACTTCATCTTTGCCTGGGACAAATTTGTAATCGCCACCGAAGAATTCGTTGCCTTTGTCATCCAAAATCAAGGGTGTTTTAGAGCGGGTTGAGAACACAAACCGTAAGCCTGGATCAAAGAAAATCTTTTCGACAACGGCTTTCATTTGGTTAGGATCGGCTGGGAAATACAAGTCTGTCGCATAACCATCAGACAAACCGTTGTCGGCAAACATATTGTTCAAACCGAAATGGCAAGTGTTGTCCGCCATGTCGTCGATACCAGAATGCGAGAAATGGCTTAACACGTTGGAGTTGTTCAAACGTGCCATGGTGATTTCAGACATCAGCATTTCTAAGAACGCGCTGAACGTGCCGAAAATACCTTGTTTGCCTGCTTCCATACCGAAGCCAGCAGCGGCGGAGAAGTTACCGCGCTCCATGATGCCGGAAGAAATGAACGATTCTGGGAACGCCGCGTGGATTTTGTGCAAGCCACAAGAACCTTCCAAATCGGAGTCAATAACGCGGACTTTGGCTTTACGGTCTGCTTCGCTCATACCGTTCATCACAGCAACCACGGCATCGCCGAACACGTTACGGTTGGCATCCCACTTGTCACTAGAGCCTAAGAAAGTATCGGTCATTTTAGGTGCAACGACAGCTTTCAAGAACTCAACAGCGGCAGTATGGCCGCGTGTTTCCAAGTATTCCAAAGCGACTTTTACAGAGACCACATCATGACCGTGGGTAGAGCCTTCCAAGCCCACAATGCCAGGGCACATTTTACGGTGGTTGATAATCGCAACTGGGCCGTCGGTATTGATGGCTTTGCAGATATTGGCATATAAGCTGTCCAGATCTTCGCCGTCGCCTTCCAATACAGTCAAACCGTGCCCTGTCAAGGTTTTTGCAGTTGAGCAACCTTTCAGGTATTTAGACGGATGACCTGCAATCGTGACATCGTTATCGTCGATGATCAATTTGACGTTCAAGCCTTGCGCAACTGCCAAACGTGCTGCTTCGGCATCGTCGCCTTCTTGTTGTGAGCCGTCTGAACCTAAGCAGAACAATACTTTGCTGGGGTTAGCAATAGCCACACCGTTGACATAAGGCCACATGTGACCTAAACGGCCTGAACTGAATTTAACGCCGGGGGTAAAGCCTAATTCAGGGTGGCCTGGCAGATGTGAATGCGCTGCGCGGTATTCAGTCAATTTTTCAGCGGGCATGTCCCCGTTTAATACGGACATTAAATATTGTGTGGCAACACGGTGTCCGGCTTCATCGAAGAAGGTCGGTACATATTTGTCTGAACCACGGAACAGCGCGTCCATGATCATCACTTCTGGCACGGTATCATACGGCCCGCCGGTATGTCCACCCACGCCACGGGCGGCACCCGTTGCAGTAAAGAACACAATGGCATCGCGGCATAATTGGATATTGGCTTTAAGCGCTGATTTTTGCTCAGCTGTTAAAGTCGGGATGCTGGCATCCAATTTGATGCGTTGATAAGCGCCAAGATCAATCGGGAATTTAGACATAGTGGTTTTCCTCTGGTTAGTTTCTAGTTATAAAATCTGATGTATTATCCAATAAACAGCAGCACCCGCAAAGCAGTCTTTATAAAATGTCCTAGAGGACGGTTTTATGGCGGGTGTTAGTTTAGGGTGATACGGTGTGCAGGTATTTTAACGTATGAAATGGAATTTAAACGCTATATTTTTTAAATCAGCGTCTTAGGCGAATATTACATGCTGCACTAACCTAGGGACAAGCTATTTAAGCACTGGCTATGGATTTATTATCTTGATTAATTTAAGGACACCATTCATCTATTAATATCGCGACTAAAGTGGTCCAAGTTTGATGTGAGGCGCCCAAACCTTGCCCCGTCTCCGCATGAAAATATTCATGGAATAATAGGTGTTCCTGCCAGTGCGGATTATTTTTAAAATGTGCTTCATCGCCGTAAATAGGTCGGCGTTGCTTGGCATCGGGCAAAAATAAGCTGATCATCCGCTGCGCAAGTTCGTTGGCTAAAGCACCTAAACTCATCATGATTGGCTTGGCGCTAGCGTCTAAGCACACCTCAATTTTAAAATCGGCGCCTAGCGCTATATCCAGTTTACGCAAAGTTTCGATCATTAAAAAGCCCGTTGGAAACCAGATCGGGCCGCGCCAATTGGAGTTGCCGCCTTTGAGCTTAGATTCTGCTTCGGCGGGTTCATAACGTACCTCGCTGGCACCGTATTGAAAGGGGTGCTGCGCATGAAACTTAGACAAGCTGCGAATGCCAAATTGCGCTAAAAATTCATTTGGATCAAACACTATGGCCAGTATGCGCCGGATTTGATCCTGATTGGGAATGCTTAACACATAGATTTTTTGGTCATTTTGGCAGGTTGCATGATAACTAAATTGCGCGAAATCATTGCGGTTTTTCAAAAACCACTGGAGATTACCCCTAAACACCGGAAACGGTTCAATCCACTCGGCTTCTAAACGTTCTACGGCAAATAACGGAATTAAACCGACCAGAGATCTGACCCGAAATTTATCAAAACTACCGTCAGCGTGGCGTAACACGTCATAAAAGAAACCATCCGTTTCATCCCAGAGCGGGTAATCGCAGCCGCCGCAGCGTTTCATCGCCGCCCCTATGTAAACATAATGCTCTAAAAACTTGGTCGCCAAGCCTTCGTAAGTTTTATTTTCAAGCGCCAGCTCCAAAGCGATGCGCATCATATTTAAACAGAACAACGCCATCCAGCCGGTGGCATCGGATTGCTCTAGCTTTTCACCGCTCGGTAAGCTGATGCTGCGGTCAACCACGGCAATATTATCCAAGCCTAAAAAACCGCCTTCAAAAACGTTGTTGCCGTCGCTGTCCACCTTATTAATCCACCAAGTAAAATTGATTAATAATTTATGAAAACAACGCTCTAAAAAGGCACGGTCAGTTTTATGATGGCGACGTTTTTCCATGTTGTAAACGCGCCACACTGCCCACGCGTGTACCGGCGGATTCAAATCCGAAAAATCCCATTCATAAGCGGGAATTTGGCCATTGGGGTGCTGAAATTGTTCAAACAACATCAACCATAATTGTTCTTTGGCAAAAGCAGGGTCAATTAAAGACATCGGAATGCAGGCAAACGCCAAATCCCAAGCTGCAAACCAGGGATATTCCCATTTATCCGGCATAATCAAAACCCGCATGGAATTCAGATGCTGCCAGTGGCGATTACGGATATTAATTCGCGAAGCGGGCGGCGGGGCATTGGGGCGATCCCCCTTAAGCCACTGGCGGACATCGAAAATATAAATTTGTTTACTCCACAATAAATTTGCAAAGGCTTGTCGTTGTACGTTACAAAGCTCCAAACCGGCATTGGGCGGATGAATCGTGGCATAAAAAGCATCGGCTTCGGCTTTACGTTGACTAAAAATACGGGCAATGTCAGCAAAAGGTGCCGCAGTTACTTTCGAGGTTAAGCGCAATGTGAGTTGCACAGACTCGCCAGCCGGAATATTCAGCAGATAATGCAGACCTGCTTTAGTGCCTTTGTTGGCAGGATTGATGCACGCTTCGCCGTCAATCAAGTGCCGATGAAAAGCATCTTTGCTATAGCGCGGCGTATCGGTTGCTCCGTAAACGCGTTGTTGATTGGTTTCGTTATCAGTAAATAACGGGGTGCAGTCGCCGTGGGCATACAGGTAATAATTAGGCAACTGATAGGGAAACAGCAGTCCTGGCAGCGGGTCACTTTGGTTGCTATCGGCCAAGAGACAGGTTATGTGCGCTGCTTGCTCACCGACTAATTTAATGATCGGCGCAACGCCGCGCGGCTCGCTCCACGCCCAGGTATTGCGAAAACAGAGTTGTGGCAAAATATGCAACGGCGCAGCCTCCGGCCCGCGGTTAAATGCGGTAATACGGATACAGATATCATCGGGGGAGGCTTTGGCATAGTCCACTTCAACATCAAAATAACGGTTATCGTTAAAGATGCCGGTATCTAACAGTTCATATTCAGCGCCTTTACCCGCGCGGCGCTGATTTTCAGCAATCAGCTCCTGGTAAGGGAACTCACCTTGCGGATATTTGTACAAATAACGCATGTAGCTATGCGTCGGGGTATTGTCCAGATAAAAATAATAGTCTTTAACGTCCTCGCCATGATTACCTTCCCAAGCATCCAAACCGAAAGCGCGCTCCTTCAAGATCGGATCGCGACCATTCCAAAGCCCTAAGCCAAACACCAATAACTGATACCGGTCACAAATCCCTGCCAGACCGTCCTCACCCCAACGGTAAGCTTTACTACGTGCCAGATCATGCGGCAAATACCGCCAAGCATCGCCATCAGCACTGTAATCCTCCCGTACCGTCCCCCAAGATCGCTCACTGACATACGGCCCCCACTGCCACCAGGGCGGGGTGTCGCCGATATTCTCTTGCATTCTTTGCTGTTCTTTGGTGTTCATAGTCAGTGCATCCAGTTGGTTGATGGTCAATCCTTGCTGGTTTTTTCTGGACTTGGTTCGTTGAAAAAGTTCACTTTACCTGTTTCGACATCATACATGCCACCTACAATAGCAATTTCGCCGGTGGCTGATAGTGAGGCTAATAATGGGCTTTGTTGTTTAATTTGCTGAACCGTTAGCTGTACGTTGCGATCAGCGACTTTTTGCACCAATTGATGATTATCGCCATTGATAACAATGGCTTCTTCAGTGCAAATGGCATCTACTGCGGGTTTAATTTTAGCCAACAACCCCGTTAAATGATCCAACTCTACGCCAGCACATGCGCCTTTAATCGCGCCGCAATGCGAATGCCCTAAAACCACAATCAACTTTGATCCTGCAATTTTACACGCATATTCCATGCTGCCGAGAATATCGTCATTGATGATATTGCCAGCAATACGGGTACTGAAAACATCGCCTAAGCCCTGATCGAAAATCAACTCCACCGAAGTACGGGAATCCATACAGCTTAAAATAATGGCAATTGGAAATTGTCCCTGTTGCGTATCATTGACTTGCTCCAGAAAATTTCGATTGGCTTCTAAGTTATTGACAAAGCGCGCGTTGCCTTCTTTCAATAATGCAAGTACGTCAGAGGGCGTTAAGGCTTGCTGACTATGGTAGGTTTGCGCGCGCGCATATTCAAGTGGCGGCAGCACACCAAATCCACGTAAGTTTTCAATGGTCAATTTGATTTTTTTTAGTGCGGCTTCCTGTTCAAAATTTTGAATAATTTCAAAAATATCGTAATCAATATATTTAGCCCGGCTGGCATCTATCACGACTTCACTGCCATTAGGCAGGCGGTTAAGCGTTTGCAGGATATTGGCTTTATTCAAAAAAGAAACGTGATCAGAGAATTTTATAATGGTTTTATTGTTCAGATACGTCTCTTTAAAATAAAAAGCACTTTTATAGTTGCCGATTAATATTGAAACCAATGCGGTACCAAAACCAATGATGATCCCCGTCAGCATATCGGTAAAAATCAACCCCAGCACGGTTGCACAGAATGGGATGAAATTATTAATCCCTGCACGATACATGTTTATAAAGAGGCTGGGGCTGGCTAATTTATAGCCCGCGACCATTAGAATACTGGCTAAGCTGGCTAAAGGAATTTTATTGAGTAAAGCGGGTATTAACAACACGGCTGAAAGAAATAACAAGCCATGAATAAAGCTGGCTGCTTTGGTTTTAGCCCCAGAACGGATATTAATCGCGCTGCGAATAATGACTTGGGTTAATGGCAAACCGCCCAGTAATCCTGAGCAGATATTACCGATACCTTGAGCGATTAATTCCTGATTGGTGGGTGTTACTCGCTTGTAGGGATCCAGTTTATCAATCGCTTCAATAGATAAGAGCGTTTCAAGGCTGGCGACTAAGGCAAGCGTTAATGCTGTCAGGTAAATAGCGGGATTGTTAAGTTGCGTAAAATCAGCGAAATTGAATGCTTTAATAATATCGCTCGTATTTAAAAATACCGGTAAGTTCACCAAATGTTCATTGTGTAAGGCGAATGGCGGATAAAAAGTGTGTAGTAGCTGATTAGTGCCTATGCCAGCAATAATCGCCAGTAACACGCCTTGAAATAATTGAAAAAATCGGTATTTTTTTATAAACGGCTGTTCCCCGATGATTAAAATAAGCAACGAGATAGATGAAATTAATACCGCGCCAGGCGTTATAAAAGTCAGCATATTCGCAAGTTCTGAAAATGAAGAATTATGATCCGCTTGTATAAACGATAAATCACCTTCATAGTCACGGTCATAACCCAGCGCATGGGGGATTTGTTTAAGCAGAATAATCAGTCCAATGCCGGACAACATGCCATTGGTTACCGATGAAGGAAAATAATAAGCAATAATCCCTGCCTTTGCTAATCCTAAGCCAATCTGGATAAAACCCGCCATCACAACGGCCAGTAAAAAAGCATTAAACCCCAATTGCTGAATATCGGTATAGGCAATAACCGCTAAACCCGCAGCAGCGCCACTTACGCCTAAGGCTGAACTCCCTAATGACGCAACAACCAAACCGCCAATAATGCCCGTAATAAGTCCTGAAAACAACGGCACGCCAGAGGCTAATGCAATGCCCAATGATAAAGGAATAGACACCAAAAATACCGCGATGCCCGCAGGAACGTCATACTTTAAATGGCTTAATGCGCTGAGATTAGCAGCGTTTAGCTTAGGCAAACGTTTGGTTATCATGGGTAAAAATCCTTTACAAGGTCATTGCACTGGCTAAATAGGCTAAGCAGTGTGCCGTATCATCCGGTATTGCGCATCCCCGCCGCGATGGCGTTAATGCTGCGTAACAAAGGTTTCAGCCACGGATTCTCATCGGCAGGGGTGTTTTCTACTTGGCGTATTTTTTTGAGCAAAAACACTTGCAGATAATTCAGCGGTCCTAAAAAGGCATCGCGGCGTTGTAGTGAATGTGCCAGTACCGGATTTTCTGCCAGTAATTGCGGGATATTGGCAATGCTCAATATCCATTGCACACTACGCTGATGCTCACTGGCGATTAAGTCGTACACTTGCTCGCCTTCTTCCGGTTTAAGGCACAGCCCCGCATATTCTTTCGCAATGGTCATGTCGGATTTGCTTAACGCCATTTGCGCGTTGCTTAATAAGTTACGAAAAAAGGGCCACTCACGGTACATCGTTTGCAAAGTGGCAAGGCGTTCGGGTTGATTTGCACACCACTGATCCAAACTGTAGCCAATGCCATACCACGCCGGAAACGTTTGCCGTGATTGCGCCCACGCAAATACCCAGCCGATGGCACGTACCGAATTTTTAGAGCGGTCTTGCGACTTACGATGCGAGGGGCGTGAGCCGATATTCAGTTGCCCAAATTCGCCAACAGGCGTGGCTTCGTAAAAATAATTCAAAAATCCGGGGGTGCGTTCAGTGAGTTCGCGGTAGCTGTGTTCGCCTAAGTGCGCTAATTCATCCATCACCGCCAAATGCGCCGGTGTCTCTTTTTGGACGGGTCGCACCAAGCTGACACTGGCTTTCATCAAGCCGGTAATGCCCAACGTCAACTCATAGATAGCCGTTTCCATGTTGTTATAACGATAAAACAACACTTCGCCTTGCTCGGTGAATTTGATTTGTCCGCGCACTGTATCGGGCGGCTGTGCCAATATCGCCTCGTGCGTAGGACCGCCGCCACGACCGACTGTGCCGCCGCGCCCATGAAACAGCAGGCATTTAATATCCCGCGCCTCAGCAATGGCAATGATTTTGCGTTGCGCTTGAGCGAGTCCCCAAACGGAAGCCAACGTGCCGCCGTCTTTGCAAGAATCGGAATACCCCAACATCACTTCTTGACGATTACCCGATACGCGCAATAATTCACGGTAAGTCGGGGTGTCAAACAGCCGTGTCAACACTTCATCAATGCGGTTTAAATCATCAATGGTTTCAAACAGTGGACTAACGCCGAGATGACAATACCAATGCCCACTTAAACGCCCCACCAAGCCACTTTGTGCCGCCAGTAGCATCACTTCCATGATATGACTGGCGGCATGGGTCATGGAAATGACATATTTACCAAAGCAATTTTTGCCAATTTCACGGCGCATGGCCGCCATCACTTCAAAGCTTGCCAACATGTCAAGCGTGGCGGGTGACAGGCTTGCGTGTTCATACGTCAAACCACCCGGGGTGGCTACCGCTTCACTGAGCAGGGCTAAACGCTGGTTTTCATCCAGCTTAAGGTAATCTAGCCCCAATGCCGCGTTTAAAATATCCGCCACCGCCTCACTATGCCGCGTGGATTCTTGCCGGACATCGAGTTGCATCAAATGAAAACCAAACGTTTCCGCCAAGCGGATTAAATCGTGTAAATCCAAATCGGCAATGTTGGCATCATTATGGCCACGCAGCGCACGGTCCAATAAATATAAATCCGCCAAAAAAGCGGCAACATCCGCGTAAGCGCGTCCGTCCGGCAAAATGGCTTCACCGCGCAGGCGTTGCTGCACTTGCGTTAAACTGCGCGCCATGCGGTATTTCATAATCGCCAGTTTGTGCCGATACGGCTCTTGTAAAAAGGGATTTTCCAATTCCGTGATTAACGCGCCCAATTGCTGGCGATCCGCTGCCAAGCTGTCTACGAATTCAGTCGATAATTCGCAGAAACCATACGAATGCGAATATTGATTAATCAACACATCCAGCCGCTGAATGTATTCTTGCAACACGGTTTGCGCTTGTAAACGTAGCGCGAGGGTAGTGATTACTGGGGTTACGTTAGGATTACCATCACGATCACCGCCAATCCAGCTGCCATATTGCAAAAAATTCGGGACGCGAATGTTAGCGGCGGCGACCTCTCCATAAACATCGGCTAAAGAACGCTCAAAATTGCGGTAAACCTGCACGGTTGCTTGAAATAAAGACAGCGGAAAATAAAAAAGCCCCGCATCAATTTCATCCGCCACCGTCAGTTTGCGACCACGCACCTCATCGGTTTTCCACAGCAATTGAATTTGCGCGTGCAGGCGATTGAGTGCCTCTTGCCGCAAATAGCCTTTTAACTGCTCATCCGCTAAGGCTTCGTGCGATAAAAACACATGCCGTAGCGCATTTTTGACCGTGCGGCGTTTGGCTTCGGTGGGATGCGCGGTCATGACGGGCAGATACAGCAATTCGTCTAACATGACTTGTAGCTTATCCGCCGTTACGCCAGACTCTTTCAGGTTAAGCAAGGTGTCATGAAAAGAATTTTGCCAATAATGTCCACCTTGCTCCGCAAGTTTTCGCCGTAAACCTAAATAATGCGATTCTTCTGCAATATTCAGCAGACTAAAGTAATGGTTAAACACCCGAACCACATCACTCATGTCGTCAAGTGTTAAATTTTCGATGCTGGCGCGTAAAGCATGCAATTCCTTAACATCCCCTTCTGCCAACCAGCGCGCAAAATGGCTTTGTAATTGCTCAACGGTGTTGGTAATTTCGGGGTGGATTTGGTTACTTAAAACCCGTGTCAACACGGCATTTAAAAGATCGCTGGCGTGGTTAAGTGCTTCATTATCAGCAGAAATATTCATTGTATTCGTTCTTATGGCTTAAATTGAGTTAAGGGTTATGCGGGATAATTAAAGTGTCTTCATAAAAACAGACCTGCCCCGTGGTTATATCGTGTACGCCGCCAACAATGCCAATTTCCCCAGCACTGAGCATGTCTTTTAAAATCGGGCTACGCTCCATAATCCCCTGCACCGTTCTTTTGACATTAATGCTGGCGACTTTTTCCACAAACACCTCATTACCGGAGTGGCGGTTGTCGGTCTCAGTTTTTTCGTTATACACCGCAGGCTGTATTTTACACAACAAAGCCGTGAGGTTACCCATCTCGATATGATCACACGCGCCTTTAATTGCACCGCATTTGGTGTGACCCAAGACCACAATCATTTTAGCCCCAGCGACTTTGCAGGCAAATTCCATACTGCCCAAAATATCTTCGTTGATGATATTGCCCGCAATCCGCACGCTAAATACATCCCCTAAGCCTTGGTCAAAAATCAATTCCACCGAGGTGCGCGAATCTATACAGCTTAAAATCACCGCAAAAGGATGTTGACCATCTGAGGTTTCATTGGCTTGTTCTAATAAATTACGGTGCGCTTTGAGGTTGTTGACAAAGCGTTTGTTGCCTTCTTTTAACAAATCTAAAGCCAAAATGGGTGTGATGGCGGCTTGTAATTCTTTGGTTAAGGTTTTCATATTTTTTTACTCGTTGAACGGTTAGGTTAATAATGCCTGGAAAACGTTTAGTTAGGTGAGCAGTAAAACAAACGCACTGATCAATCCAGTGAAGGGGATTACGGATAAGTAAATTCTTTTGGCGACTGACAAGCACTGCCAATACTGCCAATAATGAATAATTTGTATACTCATACGATAATATTGCTCAAATAGCTGATTCTTAAAGGACTGAGTCCAAGCTGGCAATTGCCGACACACCTTGTAAAAAACCCATAACAGTAAGCCGCTGCTCAAGTAAAAAAAGACCAGTTGGCTTTGGAACTTATCCAGCCCAAAAGCATGATCCAGCATTTCCTCAAGCAGTAATTCCAAGCCTTCGTACAAGGTATGTGCGAAAACCAGCAGCGTGTGCAATAACAGGTCTGAGATGGAGATTAAACTGAACAGTAATAGCATCGCACCCAGTTTTTTGACAAAGATAAGCCGTGTTTGCGAAGATTCATACAGATGTCGGGCATGTTTTTTGGTTGAGTGTAGTAATAATTTTTTCATGATGCCAGCCTAACATTGTGATTGTTTTAGCAATGCCAGACACTGAAGTTTTATGGTGTCACAAATCGTGTGTAAAGGTAGATGGCTTAAATTTTGGGTGGCAAATGGATTTTGTAGCTCGATACCAATTCTATCCAAAGATAACAAGGGATAAGCGACTAGAAAATAAATAAATATCACACTAAATCCCAAGTTTTCTATTAATGAAAACGGCAGCAATAATAAAAAAATCAAAATAAAGCGCCTGGCTTTAATGGCATAAACCAAGGGCATAGGCGTTTTTAAGATTCTTTCACAAGCACCGAGGTGATCAATCAGTAAAATCAGCTGTCCTTCCAACTCTGAAAAAATGAAGCCATCAATCTGTTGGCTAAGCCTTGCCTGCTGTATTAATGCGGCTATTTTTCCGGCAACAAACAGCGGCATGTGGGTGGCAGACTTCAGCGACTCAAGCTCCTGCTCATTGAGTAAATCCGTTAAGTTGTCGAAGTTTTTACCATTGCGTAAAGATTCTTTAGTGGCAAAAGAAAATGCCACTGTCCATTTCACTATTTCTTTACGCCACACATTTGCTTGCGTGCTGCTGTCTAAAGCTTCGCTATAATTTAAGGCGGCAATAACAATATTCCTGCTTTGATTAACAATGCCACCCCATAACTTTCGCGCCTCCCACCAGCGTTCGTGACCAGCGTTAGTTCTAAAGACTAAGACCAGACCAAGTACTACGCCAGTATATTCAAATGGTGTCACGGCAAGATGCGGCAAAGGCCGCCAATATTGATCCAATGCCACGATCAATAACGGGTAACAAGTTATGAGCAGCAGACTGGGCAGAATACGTGGCGTAACCGAACCTCGCCACATGAGAGCACCCCGTAAAAAACCAAGCGATTCATCTTTGTTGCTGTGTAAGTAGGTAGAGTCTTTCATGTTGCTAATCCTCAGGTTAAAAGAAAAGATTTTTGAATGACTATTGAAGGGTTAATGATTGATAACCACAAGTGAGTCATGCTTAGGGCTTTGTGCTTTGCCATAAACCTCAATTAATTCCACTTGAATATTGTCATCTGGTGCGGTCGCGACAAAATCTGCAAGCGTTTCTAAAATATCATGGTCAATAAATTGCGCCTTGCGGGCATCAATCGTTACGGTGCTATTGGCTTGAATGCTTAAAATGAGTTTTCGCAACAACGCCTTATTCAAAAATGATACGTCTTTATTCATGACCAAGTGATAATTCGAACCTCCTTGCACCAGCGTAATCGCGGCGTTGAAGTTGGATTTTAGGACAAAAAACAAACCCACCACCACGCCGATCAACATGCCTTTTAATAAATCGGTCATTAAAATGGCGATAATGGTAATGACAAAAGGCAAAAACTGGCTCATACCTTTGCGGTAAAAGTCCATAAACAACGCGGGCTTGGCTAGTTTATACCCCGTATGTAATAACACCGCCGCCAAACACGCCAGCGGTATGGTATTAAGGTAGCGCGAAAAAAACAGGATACTGACCAGCAGGCAAAGCCCATGAACAAAGCAAGACAAACTGGTTTTGCCGCCTGCATTGATATTGGCAGAACTTCTGACAATCACCGCCGTAATCGGCAAACCGCCAAGCATTGCGCTGATCATGTTACCCACGCCCTGCGCCTTTAGTTCCCGATTAGTGGGGGCGATGCGTTTTAAAGGATCAAGCTTATCGACCGCTTCAAGGCTTAACAACGTTTCTAGGCTGGCAATAATCGCAATGGTAAAGGCAACGCTGTAAACGCTTGGATTATTAAGGTAGCTAAAATCAGGGGACATAAAGCTGTTAAAAAAATCTGTGGGGTGTTCAAACACGGGCAAGCTGACCAAATGTTGCGGATTAACAGCCCATTCTGGGGCATTTTTTAACGCCCAAAAATTAAAACCGACACCCCAGCAGACCGCAATCAATGGGCCGGGGATCAATTTCATGCCAGCTTGTTTTTTAAACCACTTTAATTCCCACATAAACAAAATAATCAGCGCCACACTGCTAATAAAAACCGCGCCCTGCGAAACGCCTTGGAAAGCGCTTAATAATTCTTGAAAGCTAGAACTCGCTGTCTCTTTCATATAACTTTCATCGCCTTCAAAGCTGGCATCAAAGCCAGTAGCGTGAGGAATTTGTTTGATAATTAAAATTAAACCAATCGCCGCTAACATGCCTTTAATCACGGCGGAAGGAAAAAAAGCGCCGATAATACCCGCGCGCAGATAACCCAACAGCAATTGTAAAAATCCTGCCAATACCACCGCGACTAAAAAACCTTGAAAGCTGCCGATTTGGGCAATGGCATTGAACACAATCACGGTTAAACCCGCCGCAGGTCCTGATACACTGAGTTGCGAACCACTGAGCCACGCAACCAACAAGCCCCCGACTAAGCCTGCAATTAATCCGGCAGACAGCGGTGCACCTGAGGCTAACGCCACGCCTAAACACAGCGGCAAGGCAACCAAAAACACCACGACACCTGCGGGGATGTCGCTTTTTAAATGTTGTAAGTAATAAGGGACTTGTTTGTGGATCATGACTTTATTCCTTAAAGGTTTTAAACAGGTATAAAAATCGCTCAGCTAATAACACTTGTTCTAAAATGCTTAACTGTTAGTCTAGGTCATCAACCTTTCAGAAACCTTTCAACAGCTCATGAAACTTTTATTAATTGAAGATGATGCCATCTTGGCCGATGGTCTTATGCACACGTTGCGTAACAGTGGTTACAAGATGACGTGTGCAGGCAGTGGCAAAGCAGTTGAACAATTATTGCTGGCGCAAGATTTTGATTTAATCCTGTTGGATTTAGGATTGCCGGATATGGATGGTTTGACCTTATTACGCAGCATCCGCCGCCGTAAACTGCCGATACCGATTCTGATTTTAACCGCAAGAGATGGCATCAATGACCGCATCGAAGGCATTGAACAAGGCGCGGATGATTATTTATCTAAACCTTTTGAGCTGCGTGAATTAGAAGCCAGAATACAAGGACTGATTCGCCGTTGTTATGGGGGGTTTGCCAGCACGATTGCGCTGGGCGGATTGGTTTTGGATACCCAGCAACATCAAGTGTTGGCGGAAGGTCAAATTCTGCCGTTGTCGGCGAGAGAATTAGGCTTGCTGGAAATATTGCTTTTGCAAGCAGGCAAAGTGGTGTCCAAAGACCGTTTGGCACAACGTTTAGCGCAAGATGATGAGGCGTTAAGCGACAATGCCATTGAAATTTATGTGCATCGCTTGCGTAAACGGATAGAATCTTGCGGTGTGTCGATTCGCACTGTTCGCGGTTTGGGCTATTTGATTGAGGCGGCCGATGCGACCTAACAACCTAAAGGGTGCAAGTAGATATAGGGCTATATTTTTATTTAAGGGGCATACATGTTAAAAAGTTATGAAGCGATTTACGATCATGGCAATATTCAGTGGTTGTCTGAACCGCCAAAAGTTGAACACTTTAAAATGTTAGTAGTTATTGAACAGCCTGAGTCAGAAAATAACCTTGAACATTTAAAGCAAAGAATGCCGCCACCCGAATTAAAAGGCAGCATTAAGTGGCTTGACGATCCCTTAACGTCTGTGATTTCAGAAACGGAGTGGAACGCCTCATTAGCGCGCACTGCCCGTCAATTTGCAGGTGATCCTGAGGCTTTTAAATGAAGGATGCTGCTGTTTTAGTGTTAGATACGCATATTTGGCTTTGGTGGATTAATCAAGACCCACATTTACCACGAGGTATTCACGAGTTGATTGTGACGTTCAGCGGTAGTGTGGCGGTGTCGGCAGCTTCTGTTTATGAGGTTACGTTTCTTGCTGTACGCCAAAGAATTGTTTTAAACCGTGAAATCAATGATTGGCTTGATCTTGCTACACAAAGCGTAGGAATTGAAGTTTTTCCGATTACTGACAGTATCGCTCGTCAAGCCGCATCTTTGCCAGTGCAACATGGAGATCCACTGGATAGACTTAATTATTGCAACTGCTTTAAATCATAACGCCTTACTGGCGAGTGTTGACGCTAAGTTTCCGGCGTATCAGGTTTTACAAGACAAATTGATTACCCAATAATACGTGCGTTTAATACGCTGAGTGAACGTGTAGATGTACCCTAAAAAGCATAAACAACCTAAAGTCGCCAACCCCAGCTTAAAAACTAAGCTACTGTTACAGCTTGCTGTGCCATTGCTGTTTTTTATGCTGGTTGAAAGTGTAATGTCTTATTTTGTGACTTTGCACTATGTCAATGATGCTTATGACGGCTGGTTGCTAGATTCTGCGCGCTCACTGGCGCAAGAAGTTAAGCTGCAAAACGGTAAGGTGGTGGTCGAATTACCGCCCGCTGCGTTGGAGATTTTCAAATGGGATGATGAAGATAAAACCTATTTTAAAGTCATCTCCGAAAGCGATAAGCTCATTGCAGGTGATGCAAAAGTCCCTGATCCTCGGCATATTGCACCTGCGCCAACGCTAACCTTTTGGCAAAAACTAGGCAAGCTTCGCGGTGATCCTCCCGCTTTAGATTGGTCAAAACCGATTTTTTTAAACCATGCGTTATACGGCGAGCCGATCAGAGTGGTCACTATGCTGCTCACTTTGCCGCAGTCACCGGAAAAGCTCTACGTTGCCGTTGCCGAAACCGAACACAAACGCCGCCGTATGATGCTGGATATTTTGCTTGCCGATTTATTGCCGCAAACCTTGCTATTATTGTTTGTCGGGGTGTATTTGCTGACTGGCGTTAAGCGCGGTTTACAGCCATTGCACAATTTAACCAATGAAATTGCCAAACGTTCGCCGCGTGATTTGCACCCCATTCCTGACACCCATATTGTCAAGGAAGTGCAAACCTTGATTCACACCATTAATGATTTGTTTGGGCGCTTAAGTTTGGCTATTGCCACGCAAGAACGCTTTATAGCCAACGCCGCGCACCAATTGCGTACGCCATTGGCGGGTTTAAAACTGCAAGCTGAGCGCGCTTTACGCGAACAAGACATCAATGCCATGCAACCGGCTTTGGTGCATATCCAAAACAGTGCTGATCGCCTGTCACATTTGACCTCACAGCTTTTAGTCTTGGCGCGTACCGAACCCAATCAGCACACTTATGAATTGCGCCCATTGGCGCTTGACATCTTCACCCGTGAAATTTGCATGGACTGGGTACCGAAAGCCTTAGAGCGCAAAATGGAATTAAATTTTGCCTGTCCTGAAACGCCAACCATGATTATGGCGGATGCGTTATTGTTGCGGGAGTTGCTGGTTAATCTGTTAGATAACGCTATTGCTTATGGTGTTGAAAAAGGCACGGTAACGGTTAATATTCTAAACCACCCACAGCCACAATTAACTATCATGGACGATGGCGTAGGGATAGCCGTAACGGAGATGGATAAGGTATTCGAGCGTTTTTATCGCGTCCCAGGTAGCAGTGGCAATGGTTGTGGCTTAGGGTTGGCGATTGTAAAAGAAATTGCGGATTTGCATGGGGCGGAGCTTAGGCTAAATCGTTTAAATACTGGAGGTGGAACGCAAATTGAGGTGATATTTACGGCAACTCGGTAAGGCGAAGTGGTGCGTTAATAGCCGATAGGCTTATTTACTGCCTGTTATTGGTGCGGTCATGATGCAATACGCTTATCGGTTATTGTTTGGTGGCGATTTATTACGAGTGATAAAACAAGGCCATGCAAATTAGAGGCCACTCAAAAACCCCAACCAACTGAAAAAAATACAGAATCAGCAATAAATGTTAAAATTAAGTGTACAGGAAAAGCCCCTAAGCCTTCAAAACCCATGCACTTATGATCAGAATTCACCAAACATTTTTTCGGGATATTTTTGATTAAAATTTCGTAGGGGGGCAGGCTCAGCGCAGTGGGTAGGGACATAACATGCAAGGTCTCTAAGGCCTACAGGACATTTATGGCAACGGTTGACGGTAATCGACGGTGCTTTGCGTTTGTGGTAATTGACGTTGCTGATTTTTCCATGCACGATGTGCCAACATGATGCGTAACACTTCTTGCGGATCATCGGTTATGGTGATGTAGTTTAAGTCTTCACTGGAAATCGTAGCGTATTCCAGCATTTTGCTTTTAATCCAGTCCAGCAAGCCGCTCCAAAAATCAGTACCGAACAAAATCAGCGGCAAGGGATAGATTTTATGGGTTTGCATTAAGGTCAGCGCTTCAAAAAACTCATCTAAAGTGCCAAAACCCCCAGGCATACAGACATACCCCATCGAGTAACGTACAAACATCACTTTGCGGACGAAAAAGTAGCGAAAATCCAACGAGATGTTTTGATACGGATTGGGGTGTTGCTCGGTGGGCAGTTGAATATTCAAGCCGACGGAGGGTTGTTTTTGCAGGTAAGCTCCCTTGTTGGCAGCCTCCATAATGCCAGGGCCGCCGCCGCTGATAATGGCAAAATCATGTTGCCCTAGGAGTTCCGCCAATTCGATGGTTTTTTGATAATAGGGGTGATCAGGCTTTAAGCGTGCAGAGCCGAAAATGGAGATGGCATCACACAGATTGGAAAGCTTATCAAAACCCTCAGTAAATTCACTGATGATCCGAAAAATACGCCAGGACTGATCACCTTTAACATCGTCGATAATGTTGGCGGTAGTTTGGTTTTGGCTATCGCAGTTCATGCGTGGTTAAGGTTTCGGCTAAGTAAACGGCGGTTGGCGCGGATGTTGTGCGTGGTGCTGAAAATGATTTCCCCACTTTGTAGCGTGTGTGCGACTTTTCCGGTCAGGGTTTGCCCCCAGTAAGGGGTATTTTTACCTTGGCTGCGCCAGTTTTGGGCGGTGACTTGCCAAGTGGCGGTAGGGTCAAACACGCAAATGTCGGCACATGCGCCTATACTTAAAGAGCCTTTGGGTTGCCGGATGATCGCGGCGGGTTTTTGGGTTAATGCTGCGATACCTTGAGATAAAGAACAAACGCCTTCATTCACCAGTTTTAACATGAGCGGCAGCAGGGTTTCTAAAGCTGAAATACCCGGCGCGGTTTCGGGAAAAGCACCCAGTTTAGCATCGAGGTCATGCGGTTGATGATCAGAACAAATCGCCTCAATAATGCCTTTGGACAGCGCGTCCCTGAGTGCCTCGCGATCTTTTTGTGAGCGGAAAGGTGGGATAACATGATAAGCGCTGTTAAACGGTTCAATATCATCTTCGGTCAGATGCAATTGGTGCATGGCCACATCGGCACTAACTTTAAGGCCATATTTTTTAGCTTGCTGAATTTTAATGATCGAGCGCCAGCCACTGAGCTGACTAAAATGGACGCGGCAACCAGTCAGTTCGGTCAGTTCCAAACATTGTGCCAAGGCAATGGTTTCGGCAGCCTCAGGAATGCCGGGCAAACCATAACGGGTGGATATCGCGCCTTCATGTACGCAACCTTGATTAGACAAGCTGAGATCCTGCGGGCGAAACATCAGCAGCAAATCATGGCTGGCGGCATATTCCATCGCGCGCCGCAACACCAACAAATTTTGTACCGGCTGATTGGCATTACTCACGGCGATACAATCGGCTTGCTTAAGCCCGAGCATGGCGCTTAATTCTTGTCCCGCCAGTTTATAAGTCAAGGCGGCAATAGGATAAATATTTTCATAGGCGCATTGTTCGCCAAGTCCTTTGATTAGCTCTACTACCGCAGGGTTATCAATAACGGGATGCGTATCCGGTTGTAAACACATGGCGGTGATGCCGGCACTGGCGGCGGCGTTTATTTCGCTGTTAAAAGTGGCTTTGCGGCTTTGCCCAGGTTCCCGTAAGCGTGTGCTTAAATCAATAAAGCCAGGGCAAATGACGTGTCCAGTGGCATCAATCACCAGATCCGGCGTAAAATCCGCTGGGGCGGTGATGACCGCAATAATTTTGCCCTCGGCAACCGCAACCGAACCGAGGCAATCAAGCTGATTGGCAGGATCTATAATCTGACCATTTTGAATGAGTATTTTGCTCATCTTGCCTCTCCGCTGTTTTGCATGGCCATTGATAGCACCGCCATACGAACCGCAATGCCATTACTGACTTGTTGCAAGATCACTGATTGTGGGCCGTCGGCAACGCTGGAATCAATTTCAACACCGCGATTAATCGGGCCTGGGTGCATCACAATGGCATCGGGTTTGGCCAGTTTCAGCTTGGCTTGGGTCAGTCCGAAGCATTTGTAATATTCGCTTTCACTGGGCAACAAAGCGGAAGTCATGCGTTCTTTTTGCAGGCGTAGGGTGATGATGACATCAATGTCCTGCAAGCCTGCCTGTAAGTCATGGCAGACGGTAACGCCCAAGGTTTCAACCTTGGCGGGCAATAAAGTTCTGGGAGCAATCACGCGCACTTCTTTAACCCCTAAAGTGGTAAGCGCGAATATTTGTGAGCGCGCCACCCGGGAATGCAGAATGTCACCAATGATCGCGACCCTTAAGTCCGTTAAATCCGGCTTATGTTGCCGGATGGTAAACATGTCCAGCATGGCTTGCGTCGGGTGGGCGTGTTGCCCGTCACCCGCATTAATGACGCTGATATGCGGCGCGGTATTTTGCGCCATAAAATGTGCCGCGCCGCTTAAGGAATGCCGCACCACAAACATGTCAACGTGCATGGCTTCGAGATTACGAATAGTGTCCAGCAAGCTTTCGCCTTTAGAGGTCGAGGAGGTGGCGATATTCATATTCAGCACGTCAGCGGACAAGCGTGTGGCGGCCAGTTCAAAGGTGGTGCGGGTACGGGTGCTGTTTTCAAAAAATACATTGACGATGGTTTTACCACGCAGCAGCGGTACTTTTTTGACTTGATTGCCCGCCATTGCGGCAAAAGACTCGGCGGTATCGAGGATTTCAGTCAGCAAGGGGCGGCTGAGTCCGTCGATAGTTAAAAAATGCTTGAGTTTACCCTCAGCATTTAATTGGATGTTTTTCGTCATAAGCTTATCCGATGGCTGGAATTGTTTCCAGATGCAGCGCTAAGGGAGCGGGGCCAGTTAGTTTAATACGTTGGCCAGGTTCAAGATGGCAACTGGCACCGTAACAGTCCGGTCGAATTGGAATTTGCCTGCCGTTGCGTTCCAATAACACCGCCAGGATCACTTGCGCTGGACGACCATAATCGAAAATTTCGTTAAGCGCCGCGCGGATGGTGCGGCCAGTGTAAAAAACATCATCCACCAAAATCACATTGCGACCATCAATTTGATGTGGCAAGTGGCTGGGTTTTACATTCGGATTGATGCCGATTTGTGAGAAATCATCCCGGTAAAATGATATATCCAGCAAACCCAATGGTTCAGTGATGGCGAGGCGGGTGTGTAGCGCTTGTGCAACCCAAACACCCCCCGTGCGGATGCCGATCATTAAGGGGTTGCTCAGATATCGATCCTGGATGAGTTGTTTTAAATTAACGTCCAAAGTGTCCAGTAAAGCAGCTACGTCTAAAGAGTTATTGGGCATGTCATTTAATTAAAGTAGTGTTGTCGTTAAGCCAGGTTTGTAAAATTAATTGCGCGGCCAATTGATCTTGCACCGCCCATAATTTGCTCGCGCTAACGTGCATTTCGTCAAATAATAGTTGTTTGGCTTCGTAGGTGGTTAAGGCTTCATCTATTTGATAAACAGGTAATGCAAAACGTCCTTCTAATTGCCTGCAAAATTTCTGCATACGCGGTGTAACGGGATTATCTGCGCCATCCGCTTGTTTGGAAATGCCGACCACTAAACCAGCAGGCGACCATTCCGCACAAAGCTTGCTAATGATTGTCCAGTCTGGCTGGTCATTTAGCGATCGAATCGTTTGTAAGGGACTCGCTATGCGGGTGATGGTTTGTCCGACAGCGACGCCAATTTTTTTAAGTCCGAAATCAAAACCCAAATAAGTATCCCGCTGGAGTTTGGCTTTAAGCGGGTCATTTTTAGGCATGACCGGCACGCATGGTGAGTAAATTAATATCTATGCCTATTTTTTTGGCGGCTAGATCCCAGCGTTGGGTAAAGGGCGTGGTAAATAATATATCCGTTGCGCAGGGGACGTTTAGCCAAGCATTGCTAACAAACTCTTGTTCTAATTGACCGGCACCCCAGCCTGCGTAACCTAATGCGACTAAGTAGTGTTTAGGGCCGGTGCCGTTGGCAATGGCTTCCAATACATCGCGCGAGGTAGTCAACGCAATACCCTCGGAAATAAGGATGGAAGAATCCCATTCGCCGCCAGCGTCATGGATGACAAAGCCACGTTCTTGCTGCACTGGGCCGCCGGAAAAAATATCGACATCCAGCGTTTCTGTGGCGGTGGCTTGAATGCCCATTTGCTTATAAATGTCACCCAATTTCATGCCCGCTGGGCGGTTAATCATAATGCCTAATGCGCCTTCAGTAGTGTGCTGACACAAATAGGTGACGGTATGAAAAAAACCGGGATCGGCTAACGTTGGCATAGCAATTAAAAACTGGTTGTTTAAAAAAGTAGATTCAGTCATAAAGTGCTTATTTTTAGTTGGTTAGTTTTTATAGTGCATTTTGCGAGGGACGCACTCGCACAGGGGAAACGATTATATGCTTGCTCTTAATAGCGCTACGTTTAAGTATAGCTAACTTTATCTTCAGCAACTATTTTATGCGATATAAATTTATCAGGATGCCAAAAAATGGAGCTTCTGGTGGGTGTAAAAAATGCTCTGCTATTATTTAAAACCGTCATTTCTGGTGTGTTATTTTTAGTTGGCAGACGTACGTGATTTATCCGAAAAAGTATATATTCGGCTGATGATCAGTATATCCAGTTCGTTTAATAATGCTTCGGGTAATCTTGGGAAAGGCGCACTCATGTTAACAATTTGTATGGCCGCTTTATCTAAATCTGGGTAGCCAGAAAATTTTTGGATATTAATGCTGTCAATACTGCCGTCTGCCTTAATACCTACATCTATGGTCGCATGCGCTACTGCAATATTTTTCATGGCCGCCTCGGGGAAATTCCGAGAACCGACCGCTTCAACTTTTTGTATAAAATCGTTTTTATATTGCGCTACAATTGATTCATTGGCGCTCACGGCATTGGCCAGTTTGATGCGTGAGACTTCTTCACCCTGTTTTTCGTGATTAGTGATTTGCGCGCCTAATTCTGCAATTTGCGTTTGTAACTCGTCGAGTGATAATTGTGGCTGTGTCTTAGGCGCTTTACGTTCAGTTAGCTTGGCTGTGGGCAAGGCTTTAGATTCACCTGAAGTTAAAACTATTCCCCAAAAAAGAAAAGTAAAACACATAAATTTAAACTTCTGTGATTCCATTTTGCTAGCCTTTCTAAAATTGTTAATTGTTATCTGAAAGTCCCGTTTTTGACTCATGGTTAGGATTCCGTCAAAAATAACTTCCCCCTTTGAAAAAGGGGGTCGAGGGGGAGAGCAAAGCGAGGGGCGATATCTAATAAATCTCCCCTAACCCCTCTTTTTCAAAGAGGGGGACTGAGTGGCTACCCAGCAAGAACATTCACAAATCAGGAAGTTATTTTTAACCAAATCCTTAGTTAAAAAAGTAAAGTCACTACTTTTGACACTTGATTTCTTAGTTAGCAGACATACGTGATTTATCCGAAAAAGTATATTCTCGGCTGATGACCAGTATATCCAGTTCGTTCAATAATGCTTTGGGTAGTTTTGGGAAAGGTGCGCTCATACTAACGATTTTTTTAGCCGCTTTATCTAAAGCCGGGTAGCCGGAAGATTTTTGGATATTAATGCTGTAAATACTGCCATCTGCCTTAATGCCAACGTTCATAGTTACATGTGCTAAAGCAACGTTCTTCATTGCCGCCTCGGGGAAATTCAATGAGCCGATGCGTTCAACTTTTTGTATGAAATCATTTTTATATTGCGCTGCAATAGATTTATTGGCACTCACAGCGCTGGTCAATTTGATGCGCGAGATTTCTTCACCCTGTTTTTCGTGCTTAGCGATTTGAGCGCCTAATTCTGCAATTTGCGTTTTTAAGGTGTCGAGTGATAATTGCGGTTGTGGTTGCGACGGTGTTTTAGGGATTTCCTGTTCGACTATTTGGGTGGTGGGCAGTGCTTTTTTGGATACTTTTTGGGTAATGATTTTGGGGGCTGCCTGATGTTTTACTGGTGCAGGGTTTTGGGTTAAGACGGGCTTTTCTGTTTGCCCTACGCTGGGTATTTTTTGCTTAGGGGACGTGGGTTTTATTTTTTTCTGTCCCCCACCGAGTTGATGTTCTGGCGCCAAATAGCGTGCATGTTTGGGAGGCTTTGGCGTCGTTTTGGCTTCCAGGGTTATTTCAATGTCTCTATTGATACGTTTGGGTTTGGACGATGAAAAATTGATGAGCAATAATAAGGCATGAAAAATAATCGCCGCGAATACCGCAATGAGCAAGCGATCATTACGGGAAACGACGGAAGTGGGCTTAAATAAAATGGAATTAGCCATGATGCGAGAGGGTATTGGCAATATGATCCATTAATAAGCCGCTAATGTTGATATTAAATTGCTTATTGAGTTCTTGTACACAAGTGGGGCTGGTAACGTTGATTTCGGTTAAATAATCGCCAATAACATCTATGCCGACAAACACCAGACCTTTTTCGCGTAAAGTTGGCCCTACCTGCTCGGCAATCCATCTGTCGCGTGGGGTCAATGGACGCCCTTCTGCCGTCCCGCCAGCCGCCAAATTGCCACGGGTTTCGCCTGGTGCGGGGATGCGCGCCAAGGCATAGGGGATTACTTCGCCATTGACCAATAAAATACGCTTATCGCCGCCCTTGATTTCGGGCAAATATTTTTGCGCCATCACATAGCGGGTATTGTACTGAGTCATGGTTTCCAAAATCACGCTTAAATTGGGGTCGCCCTGTTGCAGATAAAAAATGGAGGTGCCGCCCATACCGTCTAATGGCTTTAAGATGATTTTACCGTGTTCGGCTAGAAAATCCCTAAACAAATGCGGCTCTCTGGCAACCAAGGTATCTGCGCAACACTGTGGAAACCAGGCGGTAAACAGTTTTTCATTGGCATCACGCAGCGATTGCGGTTTGTTGATGACATAAGCCCCCAAACTTTCTGCACGTTCCAGCAGGTAGGTGGCATAGATGTACTCTTGATCAAAAGGCGGGTCTTTGCGCATTAAGATCACATCCAGCTCATCCAACGGCAAATTTTGTTCTGCCGTAAATTCAAACCAGCACTTAGCATCCCGTTGCACCCGCAGTGTTTGCGTTCTGGCGTAGGCGCGACCATTGCGTAGATACAAATCGTTGAGTTGCATATAATGCAGCTCCCACCCTCGTGCTTGGGCTTCAAGCAGCATGTCGAAACTGGTGTCTTTTTTAATGTTAATCTGAGCGATGGGATCCATCACTATACCGAGTTTTATAGGCATACAAGTCTCATAAGTGTCTGGGCGTAAATAATGGTTGTGGTGTTAAAAATAAAACAAGTAGCCAGTGCGTGTCATTGGTATGTGCTAACGATTTAAGTTGCTTTTAAAATCAATGAAAGTCACTATTTTAACGGGTTATTTTACAGATTGTTATTTACCTGTAAAAGATTTTTTGGTATAAAGGACGGCTAACTTTTGAATCACGGCATACTAAGAGGTTAATCATGTCCAGAATTTGCCAAATAACCGGAAAACGTCCCGTTACCGGAAACAATGTATCACATGCTCACAATAAAACCAGAAGACGTTTCTGCCCCAATTTGCAACACCATAGATTTTGGGTGGAAAGTGAGAATCGCTGGATTCGTTTGAGAATTTCCACCAAAGGTTTGCGTATTATTGATAAAAAAGGCATTGATGCCGTTTTGGTTGATTTACGCAGTAAAGGCGAAAAAATTTAAGGAGTCCCCCTCATGCGCGATAAAATAAAATTAATTTCCAGTGCTGGCACTGGGCATTTTTATACCACTGATAAAAATAAACGTAACATGCCGGAAAAAATGGAGATCAAAAAATTTGATCCTGTAGTTCGTCAGCATGTGATGTACAAAGAAGCCAAAATTAAATAAGCCACATTATTGTTGCTTAAGTTAAGGTCGTCATAAAAAAACCACAGTTAAGCGACTGTGGTTTTTGCTTTTTGGCCGTTGCTTTACGTGTGCTTTACTTGCTGCAAGGTTTCTTTGAGCTGATCGGTTTGTTTGGCCAAATCTTGAAATTGTTTTTCAATAAAATCTTTTTCCTGTTGCGTGACCGCACACTGCTGCTTTAATTTTTGCAGCATGGTTTTAAGCTGCTTGTTTTCAGCCACTAACTGTTCCAATGTTATTTCTTCAGGCACATTGGGTATTTCAGTTGCTTCCGGCTCCTGTTCTTGGCCTGCATCTTCTAAAAATGTTTTCCTCATCGTGGAATTACGCACAAAGCTAACCAACTCGCCGGACGGCTCGGTCGGTAAGCTACAGAGTCCGTTTTTGAGTATTTTCACGGAAAACTTATGCCGTAAGAGTAAAAATGCAGCTGCGGCACTGATTTTTCCATCTTCGCAGACGACGATTACGGTTCTTTTGCGATCAAAGGTTTTGAACTGCATCAATATTGAGAAAAAAGGCGCATTAACGCTGCCTTTCAGATGCCAAGCACAATAATCATCTTGTAAGCGTACGTCTACAATAAACGCACCTGTCTTTAGCTCATCTTCCAATTCGGTAGCATCTATATATTTTAAGGCGGGTGTCTTAATCAGCGTAATAAACTTTTCTTTGTTTAGCCGTAGCAAGATTAAATCGGTTAAAGCGGTTACTGATACGCTAATTGGTTGATCGGATAGCAGGGCATTTTCGCCGAAGGTATCACTTGAACGTAATTGTGCTAGTTTAATTTCGCGCGCGTTAGGGCTGGGTTTACGCGACAGCAGGCATTGACCTTGCTTGATCAGATAATAATATTCACCAATATCCCCTTGTCTTAATACCACCGATCCTTTAGTGACGCGAACTTCTTCCAAGCTCATCAATAACTTTTGCAGATTGGCGGGGGGTAAGCTTTCAAAGATAGGTGAATTTAACAGAGTCGTCATCCAATCGTCAGGATTATCTTCTGATTCATTGCCAGCCATATAAGTATTATCCTCGTGATTAATATGTTTTTTGTGTGAAGCGAGCCAATCAGCATCTAAGCGTAAATAACGTAAAGAGCTTAACGCAACGGCATTGATTTTTCTAGGGATATGATGTGCCAGTGCAAAGCGTCCGGAAAAACTTTGTGCATCAATAATTTCAACTTGCATGCCAGCAGCTTGCAGGGAAACTTCACCACTTAATAGATAAACCAACTCATTATCATCATCACCTCTTTTAAACAGAACATCCCCTGGAGCCGCGGTCAGCACTTCTATTCTCGCACAAATGCTTTCGAATCGGGATAGCGGTAATGTCGCTAAAGGAATAAACTTGCGAATTTCTTGTGCTTCTTTAGAATTAGCGGCTATCGGCATGTCACTATCCAGGGTCTTGTCAAAGTAAGGTATCCGTCATTTAGCCTTGCCAGAACTGATAATGCGGGTGATGGCATTATCCCGAAAATTAAATTTATAGCGACATTAAACATTTTAAACGTGTCATTGTCTATTATTGCATTTATTACTCTTTAACTTTTGGTCAAAACGTTATGCACACAAAATTAATTTTTTCATGTTTATCTTTGATGTTGTTGAATATAGGATTATTTACGTCGGTGAAAGCTTATGCAACTTTACCTACCATACTCAACAATCAGCCGCTGCCTTCCATTGCGCCGATGCTGGAAGTGACTATGCCAGCCGTGGTCAATATATCGACGTCCAAAAATATTCAGGTCATGGATAACCCGTTGCTAAGGGATCCTTTCTTCCGAAATTTTTTTCAAATTCCTGATGCACAACAGCAACCACAACAACAAAAGCAACAAAAAAACAGCTTAGGGTCTGGCGTTATTATTGATAGTGGCAATGGCTATGTACTGACCAATAATCATGTCATTGATAAAGCGGATAAAATCATGGTGACGCTAAAAGATGGGCGACAATTAGATGCTAAGCTTATTGGTACTGATCCTGAAGCCGATGTTGCGGTCATTCAAATTAGCGCCGACAACCTCACCGCGTTACCGATAGCCGATTCTAGCCAACTGCGTGTCGGCGATTTTGTGGTGGCAATTGGCAATCCCTTCGGACTTGGGCAAACAGTCACTTCCGGTATCGTCAGTGCTCTAGGGCGTTCTGGATTGGGCATTGAAGGCTATGAAGATTTTATTCAAACTGATGCCTCCATTAATCCCGGTAATTCCGGCGGTGCATTGGTCAATTTACGCGGTGAGTTTGTCGGCATGAACACCGCTATTTTAGCTCCAACTGGCGGTAATGTCGGCATCGGTTTTGCCATTCCGGCGAATATGACCATGACCATTAAAGAGTCGTTGGTGAAGCACGGCGAAGTCCGTAGAGGGTTATTGGGCGTAAGTACGCAGGATTTAACGCCTGAGCTAGCGAAAGCCTTTAATTTACAAAATCAACGGGGTGCGGTGGTTAGTCGTATTGAGGGTAACTCCCCTGCCGCCAGAGCAGGCTTGGAGCCTGGTGATATTATTGTGGCCGTTAATGCTAAGCAGGCTAAAAATAGTTATGACATCCGTAACATGATTGGTTTATTGCAAATTGGTGATGAGGTCGCGCTTGAATATTATCGCGGCAATAAAAAATTGACGACCACTGCCGTTATTGGCAAACCAAAACGCCCGACTTTGGACGGGGAGACGTTACATCCAATTTTAAAAGGTGTGCAATTAAGCGTACCGCAAAAAAACCAAGTAGAAGGCGTATTGCTTGAAAAAATTGATTCCCGTTCGTATGCCTGGAAAACCGGTTTGCGTTCTGGCGATATTATTATTTCAGCCAATCGTTATCGAGTGCGTAATTTGGAGGAATTGGCACAGGTAGTGAATCCGAATAGTGGATTGGTGATTAACATCCAGCGGGGCGAGGAAGCGTTTTTTGTGGTGTTAAGATAAACATGGCTTCAGAAATATCAACTCCTCGGTAGCTATATAGCATTTATCCGGAGAAGTGAACCACCGATTGGAAGTGGCACGATACTTGATGGCGTAGGATAATGAACGCCTTAAGTATCGTGTTGCAAGTAGGGGCTGCGATCTTTTTTTCTGGTTTTATATAAGATGGCGATTTTACTGATACGCCTGATAATATTCAGCCAGCTCCTTAATTTCGGCCTCACTGAGTTGCCCTGCAATCAGGCGCATACGGCTGTAAATATCGTTATGTCGTTCGCCATTTTTATAGGCCAATAAGGTTTTGGCTAAATAATCCGCCTGCTGTCCTGCGAGTGCCGGAATATCCATTTTTTCGCCCTGTCCTTTAGCCCCATGACAAACAAAGCAGGGCGGCAGGATGCGTTTGCCATCACCATCCGCGACCATTTTTGCTGCCCGTGTCAGTTTGGCATTGCTTTTTGATGCTTTTGGTGGCGGCAAGGTGCTAAACCAGACCGCCAAATCAGCGGCAGCTTGCTCACTGAGTTTTTTAGCCTCGACAGCCATCATCGCATCAGAACGCTGATCGCTTGCATAATCCATTAATTGCTTGTAAGTATAACTAGCAACCTGCCCTGCCAGTGCAGGCGCCAATGACGGTGTACCTTGGCCTTGGTCACCGTGGCAACTGGCGCAGGTTTCGGCTAATTTTTTGCCATTATTAGCATTGCCGTTTTTAACGAACTTCAGTAGCTCAGGTGTCCAGGCAATATCTGATGCAACTTCGGCATGAATGCTCAACGGTGTTAATAGCGCCAGTAATAATAATGTGTATTTCATGACTAATATCCCCATCCGCTTGACTCGAAAGTATCCATAATAAAAAACTGTAAGATCGGAAAGCCAAAGCTGATTGCCATCAGCACCGCGATGACCTTATTCCATAGGCTTAAATCATTCAGAAATTCTGGCAGGTTGGTGAGCGGATGAATGGGTTCCGCATATTCAACCTGTTGCGTAAAATCTGTTGCGACCGGATTGAGCTGGGTCTTGACCAAGTTATAAATAAACAAACACGCCGACCCTAACAAAATTAAGCCACCGAAAATCATCATCAGCTCATAAGGCTTCCAAGACAGCGTTAACAAGTTGTTGTAAACCACACTGGAAATCCGCCGAGGCTGCCCCAGCAAACCCAGCACATGCCACGGCGTGGTCATGATGCTCATGCCGATAAACCATAACCAAAGCTGCACCAAGGCCATCGCATTGGAAAATAAGGGCTTGCCAACCAGCATCGGCCACAAATAATAGGCAATGGCAAAATACATGATCACCGTCGTCCCTGCAAAGATCAAATGGAAATGCCCCGGTACCCAAGCGGTGTTATGGATCATCGCGTTCATGGCATAGCTAGCATTGACGATGCCGCCAAAGCCGCCGAAGATCAGCATCAACAAAGATAAAATCACCGACAATACCATTGGGTTTGACCACGGCAGTGTACCTATCCAACCGAATAAGCCTTTGCCGCCACGCAATCTGCCGGCAATTTCTAGCGAGGCAATGACGGTGAAACCCGTGACTAAGGTCGGCAAAGCCACTACAAATGTGCCAATACCGTGCAGTAGTTTCCAGCCTTTTGCCTGTTCTGGATCCATGTACAGATGATGGAAACCAATCGGCAGGGCAAATACCGCTAATATGATAAACGCCGCCCGCGCCATTTCGTCACTGAACAAGTAGCCACCCGCTTGTTTCGGCACAAACACATAAAATGCGGTGTATGCTGGGATTAACCAAAAATACACGATAGGGTGCAATGTCCATGCAAATAAAGTGCGGGCTAAACCAGCATCAACCGTATCAATCCAGCCCAAGGCCAGCGGGATGGCTTGAAATAAAACTTCCAATGCAACCCCCGCACTTGCCCACAGCCATAACATCGCGTTCGCGCCCGTAGCAAACATCGCCAACGGTACCGGTAGACCGGGATTAGCTTTTTTCCACTGGTTAAACATCACCAGCATGATCACGCACCATATCCAAGAACCGACTACCAGCAAGGTAGCGCCGATGTAAAACGCCACATGCGCCTGCATGGGCAAGTAAAAGGTGTACAGCACCGAGGCCTTGCCGCTGAGCAACGGCACTGCTGCCATGATCGTCCCAGCCAAGGACAGCCAGAATCCGCCCCAAGCTAAGGGCTTGTTCCAAACCGGTTGTTTTAGGCTGGTGGTCGCGGTGTAATAGCCAAAGCCCATGATAAAAAAAGTGGTCAGCACAAAGCCCATCAATACACCGTGGGTACTGACCGAGGCAAAATAGACCGTCGGTGAATCTAAGGCGGCAATAAACCCGCTGCGTTCCAAGACTTGATATTCGCCCATAAAGCAGGCAACGATAAACGCCCCAAACGCGACCCACAGGTGATAGAGTGCTAATTTACGTTCTGCTGCCTCATTCATGGCTTGCCTCCTTTAACAAGTGTTTTGGCTGGCGCTTGCCAGTCTTCTTTAGCAATAACTGAAATGTTGCTCCACATGTGGTTATGGCCCAAACCGCAATATTCATTACACAACATCGGATACTCGCCCGGTTTCGGGATAGTAGTGGTCACTTCGGCAACATACCCTGGCACAATCATGGTACTCATATTGGTCATGGGGATATGCACACCGTGCAACACGTCCATACTCACCCAGCGAAAAGTGAGCTGGGTTTCAGCGGGTACGTCGATATGTTTGGGGAAAAAAGAATAACGCCCTGCCACCATCCGAATGGTGACCTTGCCTTTGTCATCCACCTGCACACCCAAATTGTCTTCCGCAAACTCTTCGCTTAGATGTAGGCTGGCTGAGTCTATGGTCTCGACTTTACTGGGCGGATTAATGCCATCAAATAAAGCGTCAAGCGTGATGATGGTTACCATAAGACCAATCACCAACAGCGAAATCGTAATCCATTTGCGCTCCAAGGCATCGACATGAATGGCACTTGTCTGTGTACGAAAATCAAGCCATAGCCGTCCACTTTCACGCCAGAGATGCGTACATTTTGATTTTAAAGTTTCTGTGTCCATAATCGTCCTTTAGCCGCGCGGCAAAAATACACCGTAGTAGAGAAATAACCAAGCAATGACCATGCTGGCGATAACCGCTGACATGAGGGCGAAAGTGCCGATAGGCGGGCTTTCGAGAATTTGTTTGCGTTCTGCATCGGTTAGTTTTTGCATAGTCTTACCTCGTATTATTAGTTTTTCTTCGGTTTACAGGCCAATGACGCATTTCGCCTCGTCAACCATTTGCATAATTTTCGCCTCAACTTCCTTGGCAACGTCGATTAAGGCGGCATCCTGAGACAATGCCACCAACATTTGCATCGGCTTGATCAGGCCAAGCTTGGTTTTGCCTTGCTCGGTAAAGACCGAAATGCGGCACGGCAATGCCATGTTCAGGCGCATATCAATGGATAATACTTTCGCCGCCTGCCCTGGATTGCAGACCTCAAAAATTTTACAGTCGTTATCAAAGGCAATGCCCTTGCTGCGAAGGGAGCTACCTAAGTCATGCACATGCAGCACCCCAAACCCATGCCGCTTAACGGCTGCTTCAAGGTCTGCCGCGGCTTGCTCGAATGACTTATTTGTTTCAACGATGTAATACATAAGAACCTCGGTTTTGGTGGCTGAACTTAACAAAATTAGTTGAAGCGCGTCGTAGTCCGTCCGTACTCGACTGCATCGATGCAGAGCAACGCAGGCGCAGTTGCCGAGAGCTTGTCGAAGCGTGGACCGACTACAATATGCTCATGGATGTTTAGTTTTATTAGGCAGTATCAGCTTGAACAAGGCGACCAATACTGTGGACAGCTTGTTAAATAAAAGCCCCAATAACTCAACACTATAAGCCACTATTTCGGCAACGCTCATGCCCTTAAATTGTCGTGCTAAAAAAGGCATTAACAACAATCCTATCACCAAACCGATTAGCATCGTAGCAGAAATAAATGCAGGTTCTATTTCTGCGACTTTAGCAGGGGTTGCGCCCGCTTTAGCAGGTAAAACAACTGGCGGCGGCATCGCTTCGTTATAGTCGTCTTCAATAATATTGGCGGTGATACCTGGAATGCTCGGTAAATCACCGCTACCTTTGCCGACTTTAAGTTGTGCTTTTAAGCCTTTTTCCATGTGCTGCGCCATATCGCAATGCACCAGATAGGTTTGATTGCCCGGCGGCAAAATCAACGTACCAGACACTTCCCCAGGCCCTGACACTTCCAAATGAAACATGCCTCGCGGATAAAGATATTTAGGCAAGCCGTGCATCATCCATTGATGGCGAATACTGTCATCATTGACAAAATGCACGGTCAATTTGGTGCAAGGTTCAAACTTGTACTCTTGCGTATCAAAAGCCCACATTCGCCCTGGAAATTTTTCAGCATACTTGTGTCCGGCATGGACGGTGATTTCCTTAGTTGCAGCAATTTCATCACAACCTCCCGGCAAGGTGTCGGTGTTTTGCCCCATCACCATCGCCCCGCCCATATCCATGAGATGACCATCACCGTGATTCATCAGCGCATCGTGCTTTTCAAATTCTTTTGCGCTGGCGTTTGCCGACAACAAAATCATTAAGGCGGTTATTGAAAATAACTTATCCATAGGAAATCTCCTCTTTGCCAAATGCGTCCACTCAACTACGCTTTAATTTTGTTCAAGACCCCGTCAACCTGACGTTTAAAGCCAGCACTGGATAGGTACAACACGTACAGACCCGCAAAGGCAAATAAGGCATACAAGCCGTAAGTGCTGGTAGAGGTTGCTTCACCTGCGCCTGCTGTAAAGCCCATGTGTGCGTCTAATCGGCTGCCGTCATCTTTCAACAAGGTAATGTGGATCAGATACTTGCCTTTTTCAGCCACGCCATTGGGTAAATTCAACGGTACCGTACCGGATTTATGTTTTTTGGCTTCTTCAAAAAACACCCGCGTGCCTTCCGGTTCTTTAGTGACTTCAAACTCAACCGCCATGTCGCGGTATTTCATATCTTGGTAGTCAAACACCAATTGTGTAAGCGTGTTGAGTGCCGGAAGGCTACCGCAAAAATCCTGTCCGGGATACGTTTTTGATTGGTACGCTGTATAGTGAATCCAATGGTTGGGTTCTAATTCAAACTTACATTGGTCGGTATCCGTACCTGCTGCGCCGCCATGCGCCCAAATGGAGGCTGAAAATACCAAGCCTAATAACGCCAAGCCGCTTTTTTTAAATAATGTTGCTGTGTTCATGTTGATATTCCTTCTTAAGTGTTGAATTTTATTATTGTTAAGGATCTGAGCATAAATAACCTCCCAAAATTCTGCTCATATCGAATCGCCCCTCTTTGAAAAAGAGGGGCTGGGGGAGATTTTTTAAAAACTCCCTCAATCCCCCTTTTTGAAAGGGGGAAGCGTTGTCGTGTGTCGAAACAAACCGACAATAGACCGCCATCGAACCGACAAGGTGTACAACGCAATACCAAGCAATAAGCCGTACATCCCCCTTAGTATTGGTGAATTTTGCGTTGGCGACCCGCTTGGCGTAGCAGCGGGCGGTGTAATCGGATTAGCAACCGCCTTCGTGCCGCCCGTCAATTCCGGCAGCCCCAAACTACGCCACGCATCATAATCTTGCCAGATCGGGTAATTGCGTTGCCAAAATTCTTTGGTGAAATAAGGCGCAAGGCTCATGCCGTGGGCTTTGGGTATGCCGCGTTCATCGTAAAAACCTTTATACACCACTAGGCTAATATCACCACCTTCACCTACGCCATCGGTGGTAAAAGCTTTTTCAACGTGGTCGTGCATCATCCAGATACCTTCGCCAAAACTGTGCAAGCCGTCATCTTGACCACTCAGTTCCAGATCCATCCGTTGCGCAGGTACCATGCCATGCACATCACGTTGAATATACGAACCAGGCCCGTTATCCACGCCGTCATAGTGGGTGATGGTGGGTTTATGTCCATGTATATGTAGGGCAAACGATTCGGTGTGACCATTTAATACCCGCAATTTGACTTTTTCATCTTTGCCCATGTGAATCAACGATTCGCGCAGGGTATAAGGAAAAGCCCGACCATTGAGCATATAGTAATCATCTGTGGCATCCGTGCTGTCGTAATCCATGTTTAAATGCTTGGCAATGAGCCGTGGGTCATTAGCAGAGCGCGCCACTTGTTCATGCAGTTCCTTGTCGGCGGTTTCATAATGTAAATCATATTCGCGGACATATTTCTCCAACACCGCTACCGAAGGATGGCGCACCTGCCCTGCCCCGACATTCAAGGTTTGCGGCCAGTTGTTAGGGCGGTTTTCTTCCACTACAATCATGCCTTGCAAGCCCATGGGAATATGCACATGCGGCTGCACATGACAGTGGTAATACATGGTGCCAGGTTGGCGCGGCTTGACCACATAGGTTTTGCTCTCGCCTGGCATGGTGTCCATGTTGCTGGTTTGCCCCACGCCATCATTACCATGCCCACCGTGATCTTCAAACGGATGGTCAAGCCCATGTAAATGAATGGAATGCGGCAAATAATGGGTGTTTTCCAACACCAACCACACCACGTCATCTTGCTCTACCCGAATGGTCGGTGACGGCACACGCAAGGTGGGGTTAGCACGGGTGTCGTACAAGTTCATGGTGGACATGTCACGGATTTTTGGGGCATACACCCAAAACGTTGGCTGGATACCGGGCGCAATATCAAAAGTGGTGATTGGGTCTTTGACATCCGGCGAATGTCCATTCAGTTCAACCACTTCCAGCTTGATGATGATATGGTCAGGGTCGCCATCGCCGTCCACATCATCTGATAACGTCACGGCATCGGTCGCCAACTGCGTTTTCATCAAGGTTTCCATGGAAATGCCATTAGTGCCTTTAACAAACGCGGCAATGTCATTCGGGTTATCGGGTTCACAAAGCCGTGATTCTTGAATTTTTACACCGTCTATTTCTTGGGCATTGCGCCACTCGGCAGGGTTAAAATCAACACAAACATCCTCAACAACCCCTAATGGAATTTTCGCTGAAGCGGGTAAATCAATGGCGGCTTGGCTTAAGGCAGGCATTAATAATGCACTGCCGAGCAGGGTGTTAAACAATGTTTTACGCATAGCGAAACCTCAAAAGTAACGTATTTTCTTAATTTTTATTGCACCAACAGATCCCGCATCATGCCCATGTCTTCGTGTTCCAGATTATGGCAATGCACCATGAACACGCCGGCATAATCATTAAATGGTTTCAAAATAGTGACTTTTTCACCGGGCATCACTAACACCGTATCGTGCCAACCACTATCAACAAATCCAGCGGCAACAGACGCATAGCTGCTCTGATTAGCATCCTTAATTTCACGTTTAACAATTTGGAATTGCTCGCCATGCAGGTGCATCGGATGTGGCATATCCATACGCATGCCCATACCCTGCCCATCGGTATAGCCATTATCAAATTCAATAAGCTGCACGGTATTCAGCGGCATAATTTCATCCGGCTTCACATCATTCATGGCATAGCTGCGACCATTAAGCAAAGCCGACATGTGTTGCATGGACATCACAAAACGGCGTGGCTGATTAGCATTGGCAGCATCTGCCACACGCAGCGGTTTAAT
>JABFRM010000081.1 GCA_013141155.1 Methylococcaceae bacterium
TAATTTAATAGCGGCAACTATATCCTTAACCCAGTAAATCAGTCAACTATATCTTAAAGCGATTTGCCAGAATACCGGCAACAAAAATCCTACTCTACTTTTGTTTGGCAGAAAAATACTGCCCAGCATTTAACACAGCAAAATAAACCAAGATACTGTTCCGCCGAATATCAACCGAATTACGTCTAAGCTGGGTTTGTAAAATTTTTTTGCTTTACGGTATCTAACGAATATTCCGCACCAAAAAACTATCCTGCCCACAACTCTTCTTGCTACGCTTCTTAACATCCGCGCCACATGCAGTCGCATTCGCGCCACTTTTATCGAAACAAACCATGATTTCTTGCAGGAATCGACCACTGTCTTTACAAGTAAGCGCAATTGTTTCTTCATTCAGCTTTGGGTTAGCGGTCAGAATAATCTGGGTTAACTGTGCCTTGGTCACCCGCAACGGTTGGGTGAGGTTTTGCAATTCTGGCGGGTTGATAAAGCTTTGTTTAAGCGATTGCGAAAGCTGCAAATAGGCTTCTGGCGCTAAGTCTGAACAAGTGCCGTGTTTTTGCCATTCATGGAACGCCAATTTTTCACTGGGATATAAATCGGGGAATTGCCGCACTAACTGGGCGGATATGCGTTCATGGGAACAAGAACTAGGATAGCCTTTGCTATATTGCGGCCACACGCCATGCAACACCAAACCGTAACCGCGACCACATTGGCGGTCTTCAGGGCGGGTGGCGCAAAACTCCGGCGACCACGATAAACTCATCAGGTAATAATCAAACGGTCGTTGATCGGCATTGGCAGACAAAGTTATAGCGGCTAAGAGGCCAAAACTAAACAATGTTTTTATTGTGCGGCTTATAAAAGTCATGTTGGAATCCTAAAGTGAATGATCGGGCGAAAAATCGTTGCAGGCGCTTGGGGAGTTAATCCCAACGGCTATCTCGCACCTGTATAGTGCCATTTTCAATGCGTATCGGGAAAGTAGCGATATTTTCATAAGCAGGCGCGCATTTGACCTCGCCGGTTTTCACACAAAAGCGCGCACCATGACGGGGGCAGATGATTTCATCGCCGTCCAGTTCACCGCTGGCAATTTCAGCGCCATCATGCGAACACACGTCTTCTATCGCATAAAATTCACCCGCAATGTTAAAAATGGCGACATCCGTGCCATCCACATCAACGACAACATTTTCGCCTTCTGCCAAGCGTTGTTGATCAATCGCATTTACCCAATCAGTCATGTTTTATCCTTTCAATTTCGAGGTTACGTTTTTAAATAAACATCATAACGGCACAGTTTGCCGTGAAAACTCTCCGACGGCTTGCCGCCTAAAGGCTCAGCATAATCCGGGCTTTTTACGACGACTTTTTTACCTGTCGCTTTTAAGGCAGCGGCAAATAACAAGTCTTTGTCTTCATCATCGCCCAATAATTCGCGTAACACTAACATGGATTTTTTGGCCAAGGCAGATTTTTTGCGTTTGGGGGGGAACATCGGATCAATATAAATGCAATCTGGCGCTTCTTTAAGATTAGCCAATATTGCGATGGCATTACCCGCCAATAATACGGGCGGCGTGAGATTGAGGCTTCGCATCCACGGTAGTTGCGACAGGCGCAGATAAGCATCGCTTAACAACTCCACCATCAGCGGTGAACGTTCTATACACTGCAAATCATACCCCATGCGAAAAATATGCAGGCTATCTTGCCCCCAGCCGGTGGTGGCATCAATCACGGTTTTGGTTTTGCGGCCTATGGCCTGTGCCAAAGCGCCTTCTTTCGGCGCAGGCCAAGAGCGTTGTTCACCGGGGCGAGGGTCAATCTCGACGGTTAAGCCGCCTTTTTTGAGCAGCTCTTTGTCGAGTAATTTTAAGCAGCCGTCGCGCCAAGTGAGGAAGAATGTTTCTTGAGTAGTATTTTCAATGGCGTGATAAAGCGGGACGGCTAATCGGTTTGCCAGTTGTTGGTGGTCGGCTAGATCGCCGTTATGTTCATAAAGCACCGCAAGCTTGCCTTGATAAGGCCGAGTATTTTCTGTTTGCATTCTCTTAGAATTAGGGGAGGTTCTTATTGCCGTGTTATTAAACCTACGGCGTTACATTTGTAAAAAATCATAGTGATTGGCTAGTTTTTCCCATGTTTTGGCTGTCTGCAATGCCTTGGTACTAATCAGCCGAAACTTAAAATCTCTTGAACCTGCCACATCAATAAATGAATCTAATTTATAGGCTTTGCCTAATTCAAATAACCAATAATGCTTTCCGATGTTATTTTGGGTAGCTTTTGCCCCCGCCTGTGCGGCGCTAATATCTTCCCGTTTAACCAGCCGAACCGATACAACATCATAGATGTAATCAATGCGTCGTTGATTTTCATCGGGATAATAGACAACCATAGCACATTGCTTAATTTCACGCATCACCGCCCGTTGGGCGTTTTTCTTAACCGTGGTTTCTTCTGGTAGATGATACCATTCGGCTTTCCCCTGCCTATATTTTTCTAAATACCCTTTATCACGATTAGCGCCTAAAGCAACCGCCAAACATAAATCTTGGTAGCGCGATAAAGCCATCCCCGTGTAACTTATGCGTGCTGCTTCCTGCACATAAAAATGATCTGGCGAGGTCGATTTATAAGAGTTCTCCAGATTATCGGCACGACCAAACTGCTCGATTAAAAAGTCCTTTAACCAAATATTGTTCGAGTTGGGCAATAAGGGAAATGCGCCAATCCCAATTTCTTCAATCGCTTGCTGATACGGGTTTTGTTTTTCATTCTCTGCAAACCAGCCGGGATATAATACAAACGCGCCAAAAATAGGGCGGGACTTTTCCTTTACACCATCGTCGGCACGGTGAATATGGATTAACGCATCTCGGTAGCGGTGCATCTGGTTGATGGCATCATCTGGTGCATAATCAACGGCATTATCATCAGGCGAAATTCGATATTTGGCATCAAAAATCCAGCGCAACTTTTCGCCATTTTCAACTTCAGCTTCCAATAAAATATCGGGTTTCTGGCTGGTGATCCAAGAATAAATATATCCCGCTTCTGGTTGGTTCGTTGGTTTAAACTGCGGTTCATGCGCCAAGCGAATTTTGATAGCTCCACGTTGTAAATGAAAAGCCGCCCCAAAACCTTCACGCAATGCTTTTTCAACGCCTTGCTTATATAAAGCAGGTTTGCGTGAGGCAATCTCGGCAAACCCCAAGTCTTCGACTAATAATCGCCGCACTTCCAAAACACACCAGACCTCATACAACTCAGCAACCGACTTCATCGAAATGCTGGCGTGTTGTCCAAACACCTCAAGGTATAGTTTTAGTTGTTGCCAGACACGGTAAACATTGGCGTACCCCGCTTTTTGATGCAACACTAAGGATTCGCCATTCATGCTTTCATAGTCGCCAATTTCTTGAAAAAAAGGCCGTTTCAAATAGCGTTCTAACGGTACTTTCCAGCCATTTAATTGTTCAAAAAATGCGGTGGATAATCGGCTATTTTCAGGTGCGGCATCGTTTTCCTTCGCCCGCGCCATAAAGGCTGAAAGCTCCCGTGTACACCGTATTAACACCATTTTCACGAACCTGTTTTCAGGGGTATCGACCGATAGAATTTTAGCATCCAGCGTATAACGTTTTTGTGCTTCGCCATTCACCAGCGCAGCACTAATGCTTTCTTCAAGCCGTGTCGAAAAGCGCCCTTTCAATTGCTCGGCGCGTAACGCTCTGGTTTGTGGCAATAAACGCGAATGTGGTGCTTGCAGAATATGTTTAATGCCTTTTTCTAATGCTAGTCGCAAACCTTCAAATTGCGCCAGCCATAACAAAGGAAAACGTTCATGGGGTTTACGGGAACGCGCCAATTCTTGCTCGGTTTTTTGGGCAAAGGAAAAACGAAACAGCGGGTACTGTGTGTCGATAATCTGTTGAATAGCCGACAGATCGGTTTCAAGATCCATTTTCGTTGGCAACACTTCAAAAGCAAGCGCTTGGATATGCACCTTTTCATTTAATTGATAGTGTAATTCCAGCTTAAACCAGCCAACATCGTTGCCAAAATTTACGCTGCCTCGTAACGACTGCCCTGAAAAATGAAACGCATCTTCAATGCTTTTTAAGCGATGTTTAATACTGGGTTCGGCTGAATTTCTTAGAAATTGAAAATCAAACTCATATAGTTTATTTTCAAAAAAGACCGGCTCACGCAAATTCCACTCCGTTTCACGGCTATCCCAATCGGTTAAATGGAGTATGGGATCAAAACGCATGCGGGTAAGCGGCAATGCTTTACTTCTGGCATTGAGGGTATGCGCTAATAATGTTTGCGCCTGGCTAACATCCTTGCTCCAGACCACCAAGTTCCAGTCAGGTGTTTCAAGCCTCAGTAACTCTGGCATGTTAAATTAGATCACACACCGGCTTATGGCCAGAAAGCGGTAAAACCATTGCTGGATAAACGGGCTTTCATCCACGCTAGTTTCTTCTGACAGCGGCAAGCAATGGCGAGTGGCTCACCCTTGATACCTTCACGCAAAAAGTCAGGCCGAGAGTTAGGCTTAGCCCAGATTTCATTCAGCTGTTCAGCCAGAACCCCTTCAAGTTTGGTCAGTAAACTATTTTCACCATCATCTTGCAGCTTTTCGCTGTCGCCTTCAATTCTGGGTAACACCTTGGTCATTAAAAAATCATCCCACACCGCTTGCAGGGCAACGGCTTCTTTGGGCATAAAACAGACCACGGCAATTAATAACTCGTTCAATGCCCGATAAGCCAACTCAAAGGGCGAGCCTTTTAATACCGCATTAATCGCCTCCAAAAAGGTAATGCTCTGCTGCCCTTCAGGGTCATAGGCTGCAATAAGGCTTATATCCACCTGCGAGATTGTTGGGTAAGTTAATGCTTTTACGCGCGTTTTTTGACTAAAGTACGCTTGGTAGTCATTCGGAAAGAACTCGCCAAAATCTAAGGTAAACGCCCGATCAATCACTTTGCGGGAAAAACCATGCGTGGTTTCATCCATGTTCACCGTACCCGCCACAATCAGGTTAGGCGGAATGCTAATACCCTTTTTTTGGAAGTGCGCCCATAAAGCATCATGCTCAAGCCCATGCAAACCAAGGTGGCTACGCAAATCGGTAAGCCCTACATCACCCAGCCGTGCAAATACGCCCGCATTCAGTAACGGCGAACAATGATAAACCCCTTCATTATCCCAATGCCGCGTTTCGATAACCGATAGATAATCCGCAAAATATTGTTCGACGGGCGCAAGATTCATTTCATCCAAGCATAACCAATAAGGTACGCCATCGCTTTTATAGTGGATGCGGTCATGTTCAATAGAGTCGATGATATGCTTCCAAGCGGCGACTATAAATTGCAAAAAATCAGTGGCGATATACTTTGCACCTTCATTACCAAGGCGCGAAATATAGCCCAATAAATCTGAAGGCTCGTGCCAATCAGGGCGTACGGAAACTAATTGAAAATTCGATCCGTCTGCCCTGAAATACTGGGCTTGTTCTTTGACAAAGCGTGTTTTACCTGTGCCGGAGATGCCTGCTAGGAGAATGAAGGATTTAGGAAGCGAAAATTTCGGTAGTGTATTCTCACTGAGAAAAATAGTACCTATATTTGTTAAACATAACTCGCAAATTTTATAAATTGTACTGTCGTATCCGAGAATAAATCTGTCATGATCTACATCAAGTAAAGAAAATAAATCAGTCTTTTCATCACCTCTTTTCCGCAAAATATCATCTAGCTGAATGGTTTTTGATTCTATCCCATGAAGAATATCTTCAATGACGATAGTTGGTATAATTCGCAGCGCCCCTTTTTGATTACCATTTTCACCTCTCTGAGCATTTGGATGTCCTCTAAGATAGATATTTTCATTAGTAATCTTTTCAACCTTGTAAGCGCGGGTACCTTCGCCAAGAATGGTTCCAACTTTCACTAAAGCTTTTAGTGGACACATTTAAGTTTATTTCCTTTTTGTAAACCGGTATTTGAAAAAGGTTGGCAGGGAAATCCAGCAAATAAAACATCATGCTCTGGTATATCTTCCGCTGATATTTTAGTTATATCGCCAAATGGCAGCTCACCATAATTATCTAAATAAGTTTTTTGGGCATTTTTTTCAAACTCAGAAGAAAACACACACACACCTCCATTGTTTTGTGCGCCAATTCTCATTCCACCAATTCCAGCAAAAAGATCAATAAAAGTAAATTTAGCGCCATTAGGAACCGATATAGGTAAGCCTGCATTTAAGGCATCACGGAGCATACTTTCATTTTTAAATAATCCATTTTCTTTAAGAATCTTAACAATAGCTGTTCTTTTTGCGCCTTTAGAGTCTCCAAAAAGGGGCTTGTCATGTGCTATAGCATGCACCCATTGATGGATGACCGCTTTAGTGTCACTTCCTACAGGTGTGTAAGGGACTGCTTTAGACCATAAGACCGCTTCTAATTCTTCTAGCACTTTGCTCACTGTAATTTATTTTCCGTGAAATTTAGGTATTTATTCTTGGTGACATATAAAATCACAATAATGCAGTGTAACTCTCCCAAGTAACTCGAAATAAATAACCTCCGCTATCCCATATAGTTCCCGCGCTCCGGTACTCATCGTTATACACAAGTCTAAAATTGGTACGTCATCCCGGCATGGATGCCGGAATCCAGAGCCAGGGAAGGTAATCTACCTATACATCCTTGGCTTGAGTTAGGCTTTATGCCAGTCCATAGATTCACATCCATGTGACTGGATTCCGGCATCCATGCCGGAATGACGGACTTCCGCGTACTTGTGTAAACGATGAGCGCTGGAACGATACAATCATTCTGCGAGTTGTTGGTAGGGGCTAGATCGCCGCGTTGCGTACAGATAACCGCAAGTTTACCGCTGTAGAGAGGGGCACTTTTTATGTGCATAGGCTTGGAATGTAAAAAGTTTAATTAATGACTACGTCTCGCAACTTCGTCTAGTAATGCCAAGCCTCGTTCTGGTATGCCGCGCGCAGCACGTTCATGAAAATGTTGTTCAGCTTTGATTTCTTTAAGGTTATGTCTAGCCATTTCGATTAATAGCAATTCAGTCGAAATATGCCGCAATGCTGCTGCTTGTTCCAGCTCAAAAAATAAAGTGTCGGGTAAATCAACGGTTATTGTGGTCATGGCAAAGCTCCTCTAGCCAATTTTGAGGCGATAAAATCTGTACTTGAGGAAATTGTAGCTCCCCACGCTGAAAATCACGAGTGTTTTGAGTAACGTTAGTTTTAGCGCTACCTGCCAATGCTAGCTCTAATACATGATTGTCAGCTTCGTCCTGCAAATTGGGCCGCCAAGTGAAATATACTGGTTGCCAGCGACAAATGGCTAAAAAGTCATCTAATAAAGCCTCCCGTTCTTCAGGATCAAGACAGTATCGAGATTCTCTCAGGGCGATATAGTATGGCTTCGTATTCAGCCAATAAATTAGCGCCAATCAAGGGTACAGCCTGCGCCTTGAAACAAGCTGCTAATGCTTGATGAGAATAACCCGTTCCTATCATTGCCGAAACCAGAATATTGGTATCCAAAACGATTAGGGTGGGCATTCAAGCTCCAGATATTTGGCTTAATACTTATTCAGTCGAAACCGCTTGCGCTTCATTCTTCAACGCCGCATCCAAGGTATGCCAAGCCAAGGTCGCGCATTTCACCCGTGCCGGATATTCGCGTACACCCGCTAAAACCGCCAGCTTACCCAGCGCATCCAGATCAAGTTGCTCTTCTTTTCCGGTGGTCATTTCATGAAATTGTTTGAACAACACTTCCGCTTCCGCAATGGTTTTGTCTTTAATCATTTCCGTCATCAGGGATACTGACGCAGTGGAAATGGCGCAACCTGATCCCTGAAAACTGGCATCGACAATTTTATCGCCATCCATCGTCAAATATAGCGTTAGACGGTCGCCACATAAAGGGTTAAAACCATCTACTTTGCGGTCGGCAGGGGCAATAATCCGAAAATTGCGCGGGTTGCGGTTGTGGTCAAATATGACTTCT
>JABFRM010000040.1 GCA_013141155.1 Methylococcaceae bacterium
AAACCTGATGGCAAAAGGGCGTTAATCAATTATAAAGGCGCTTGCAAAGCATTAGCGGCAGATAGCATTGACTTTTCAAGCATACAGCCAAAAGTGATATTATTTGACGGTCACGAACCTTATATTTCTGTGCCACTGACAGAACGCGCAAGACGGGAGGGCATTCCATCGGTATTGGATGCCGGTTCCGTGCATGAGGGTACTTTAGCGTTAATGCACCGTGTTGATTATTTGGCGTGTTCGGAAAAATTCGCTCAACAATACGCGGGTGATGTGGAAACCGCTTTAGCCCGTCTGGCGGAGTTAGCGCCTAATGTCATTATTACCTTGAGCGAACGAGGGTTGATCTGGCAGCGTGGGCAAGAACGCGGCGCCTTGTCGGCATTTGCGGTTACCGCGCTTGACAGTACCGGTGCTGGGGATGCGTTTCATGGTGCTTTAGCAGCTGGCATTGTGGCGGGGTTGCCTTGGCAGGCTTTGCTGCGCTATGCGAGTGCGGCAGGGGCGCTATGCTGTACTAAAATGGGCGCTCGTGAAGGGTTGCCGAGCAAATTGGCGCATACGGCCTTCTTAGGCGGCGACTGCTTTTTAATATCACCATGAATTTAATTGAGCTTTTTTTGGACGCTGCTTGGGTGGAGCAGGGGTTAAGTGCGAATACCTTGTCTGCCTATAGCAGCGACGTGCATATTTTTGCAAAACATTTATCGGGCAAAGAATTACCCGATGTCACTGAGAGTGATATTACGGCTTTTTTGGCAAAACGCTTTCGCGAAGGCATTAGCAACCGTTCTTCGGCGCGGATTGTGTCTAGTTTGCGGCGTTTTTATGGTTATTTGCTTAGGGAAGGCTTGATCTTGATTGACCCAACGGCGTTAATTGAAATGCCGCATGTGGGGCATTTATTGCCGGTATCATTGACGGAACAAGATGTGGAACTATTGCTTGCGGCGCCTGAAATAGCCCATAGCTTGGGATTGCGCGACCGAACCATGCTTGAGCTATTGTACGCCACTGGTTTGCGAGTATCGGAATTGGTGAGCTTAAAAGTGTCGCAGGTGAGTTTAAGGCAGGGTGTGGTTAGGATTACCGGCAAAGGCAATAAGGAGCGCTTGGTGCCGGTTGGCGAAGAGGCGATGAGTTGGCTGGAAAAGTATATGGCCACCGCGCGGATGTTATTATTAGCGGCACGGCAAAGTGATGATTTGTTTGTCACCAGCCGCGCCAGTGCCATGACTCGCCAAGCGTTTTGGCATATCATCAAGCGTTATGCTAAAAAAGCGGGTATAACTAAGGAATTATCGCCGCACACTTTGCGCCATGCGTTTGCAACTCATTTGTTAAACCACGGTGCGGATCTGCGGGTTGTGCAGTTGTTACTGGGTCATGCGGATTTATCGACGACGCAAATTTATACGCATATCGCGAGCGCCAGATTAAAAGATTTACATACAAAATTTCATCCTAGAGGATAAGTAATAACGATGGCAAACACGATTCATCCCACTGCTTATATTGCAGATGGTGCAGTATTGGGGGATAACACGCACGTAGGGCCATTTGCAGTCATTGCCGCGCAGGTGGTTATTGGCGCCAATTGTTCGATTGGCGCGCATACTGTGATTCAGCCGTATGTCACTATGGGGGACGGTAATATCGTGCATCCGCAGGTGGTATTGGGCGATTTGCCGCAAGATACCAGTTTTAAGGCTGAAACGGTGTCGTGGCTACACATTGGTGATGATAATGTGTTTCGGGAAGGCTTTACTGCGCATAGGGCTTCGGTTGCAGGAGGCGTCACCCGCATAGGTTCCGGTGGTTATTTTATGAATAACAGTCACGTTGCTCATGATTGTGAGATTGGTGATAAGGTGATATTTGCCAATAATGTCGCCATTGGCGGTTTTGTTGCCGTCGGTAACAATGTTTTTTTGGGCGGTAATGTTGTCGCGCATCAATTTTGTAGAATTGGTGCTTATGCCATTGTGCAGGGAACGACGGGCTTAAATATGGATGTTATTCCGTTTACCATGGTGGGTGGGCGCCCCGCGCGGCATTTTCGCTTGAATACGTTGGGTTTGCGCCGCGCTGGGATTGTCGGTGAGCGCTATAAGGTTTTGGAGGCGGCGTATCGTTTATTAAAAGCTAAGCAGTCGCTAGCTGAGCTTCAGGAAACCCCAGAACTGATCGTTTTAAAGCAGTGGTTAGCGGTTAAATCCAAGCGCGGCTTGCATGGTTTTATGACGGCTGCCGTGAAAGATCGGCATGGTGAAGAATAGCGGCAAACGCAGGGGTTATCGCCTTGCCAGCTTAATAAAACTATAGCTGAATGGCACACTGGCATCATCGTTAATATCGACACGCTCGATTGCTTGCCACTGCTCGTGCGGGATTGCTGGGAAAAAAGTATCGCCTGCAAAGGTTTGGTGAATGGCGGTTAAATAAATGAAATCGGCACGGGGCAGTATGCTCGCGTAAAGCGAGGAGCCGCCAATCACAAACAGTTCTGGATAGGCTTGGCAATATTCAAGCGCAGCGGCACTGTCGTTAAACACTTCGCAGCCATTGGGGTGATAATCTGGATTGCGGCTGATAATGATATTGATCCGGCCAGGGAGTGGGCGACCGATTGACTCATGGGTTTTTCGGCCCATGAGAATGGGGTTGCCCAGCGTAAGCTGTTTAAAGCGTTTCAAATCGGCCGATAAATGCCAAGGTAATTGATTGTTGATCCCTATGGTGCGATTACTTGCCATGGCGACAATGAGCGATATTTTCATATTAAATGATTAAGCGGCTTTATGGTGTAGGGTACGCATCGCGTACCTTGATTGCTTTATTGAAATGAGAGGGCATCATACTATGAAAAAAATTCTAGTGGTATTCACGGGCGGAACAATTGGTTCCAGCGTTTGTGAACATACCATCAACCCTGCCGCAGAAAATCAGTTTAGATTATTGGCGTTATATCGGCAACGTTTCGCGCGTGCCACGCAGATTGATTTCGTCCCTATTGCGCCAGTTGAGCTGTTAAGTGAAAATTTAACCCCAGAGGTGTGGGGGCAAATCATTAACGCCATTGATGCGGTTGATCGGCAGGATTTAGCCGGTATTATAGTCACGCATGGCACCGATACCTTGGCTTTTAGTGCCTGTGCCTTAAGCTATTATTTCGCCCAGCTCAATATGCCTTTAGTCTTGGTTTCCAGTGATTATCCCTTGACTGATGCGCGTGCTAATGGGCTGGATAATTTTAATGCGGCGGTCGTTTTTATTGCTGAACGTGCCGAATCTGGCGTGTTTGTTGCCTATCAAAATCAGGGTCAAGCTACATATATCCACCTTGGGTTACGCTTAGCCTCTTGTTTACAACTCAGCAGCGATTTTATGAGTGTACAAGCTAAAGCATATTTACAGTTTGCTGATGAGCAGTTTACCGTGCTAAATGCGCTGCCTCCTCATGCTACTAAAGCACAGCAACCCTGGCAATTAAAAGCGCAATTTTCAAAACGCGTGTTATTAATAAAACCTTATCCTGGCTTAAATTACGCAAGGTTTAATTTGCAAGAGGTGGAGGCGGTTTTACACGATTGTTATCATTCCGGCACCGCTTGTGTTAGCGACACTTGGGGCGAGCAGTACAGTTTGTTAAGCTTTATGCAGCGCTGCAAAAATCAGGGCATCACGGTTTATTTAGCGCCAGCCGTATCGTCGCCAGACAGCTATAGCTCCACCAAGGCTTTTACAGCGCTAGGTGCAGAGATTTTATGGGATATATCCTTAGAAGCCGCCTATGTGAAATTATTATTGGCGTATGGTAATTTTGAAGATACTGATTTGCGTCGAACTTTTATGCAGCAAAATATAGCTAACGAAATTTTAGAATTCGACTATAGTTAAGGGCATTAATATGATTTTTAAGATTTTGCACTTAAGCGCGACTTGATTTAACATTAAGCCGTGTGCATGAGATAACCTACTGATCAAATATTGTGTAGCCTGTTTGGGTAAATATATCCGTTCAAAATAGCAGGCTCCACTCAGTTCGAGTTCTAGCGAGGCAGCAAGGGTGGCCAGTTATCTTTGCTTAAGCTAGAAGCCTTATTGAGTCACGACCTTTCACGCTCGCTTGGGAAACCCTAAGACATGAAGTTAAACTTTACCTATTTACATGTTTTTATTGGCGCTGCTGTTATTGCAGTGTTGGCGTTTTTATTTAACATGATTCGCATTAATAATCCGCAACAAGAAGAGTGGTTATTTAAACAGACCCATCAGATCACTTTGGTGAACGAACTTCTAAATCAGGATTTGTGGCGTTATCAATTTGGTGTCACCAGTAATTTTGAGGACACTGCCAAAAACAACCAAGTTTTAAAGCAACTGAAAAGTTCGTTGGCTGACGGTGATTACGCGGTTAAAGATCTGGGTGATGAACGCACGACGGCTTTATTTAATGAAATGGATTTAAAGCTGAGTGCTAAAGAACAGCAGATCAATGAGTTTTTTGTGGCGAACACCACCTTAAAAAAAGCCATTGATTTTACCCGGCGGCAAATTCATGACTTGCAACAGGCGGGAAATAACTCGCAACTATTGCGGCAATTAGAGCAAGAGTTGTACTACGCGGCGTATATGCACCTGGCGGATAAAAACGCCGCCTTGCAAACAGTTAGTCGCAGTATTATGGCGAATATCAGTGATTACCCCGCTTCAAAGCAATATTTTATTGAACAGGTTGTTAGTCAGGTCAATGAAATTATTGAGAAAAATAAAGCGATTTTCCAAGCATTAGATGCGGCAACGCAAAGTTCTCAAAATTCTTTGACGCAAGATTTTGAAGTGGCATTACATAGCTTTTTTGAAAAACGCCAAAAAATTACCTTTTATATTCAAAGTTTTTTATTCATCATTTCTATCATCAGTATTGCCTATGCCACATATTTACTGGTTAAACTCAGTCGTAGAGAAAATGAATTAAAAATTGCCCATTCAAATATTGAAAATTTACAATACGCTTTTGATCAGCACGCCATTATCAGTTTTTCGGACGCGGCGGGTAATTTTACCCGGGTCAATGAAAAATTCTGTACCTTAAGTGAATACAGTGAACGGGAGCTGATGGGTAAAAATCACTGGATGATGCACGCGGGTGATAACAGTGAAGCAATTTATCAGGATATGGTCGAAAAAACGGGTAAGGGTCTGGTTTGGCACGGGGAATTGCGCAGCAAGACCAATACCGGCAAATCCTATTGGGTGTATGCGACGATAGTGCCGTTTATGAACAGTGCCGCGCAGATTTATCAACTTATCTCTATTCGTACCGACATTACCTTATCTAAACGTTTGGAAGAACAGATTACCGAATCCAAAAATTTTATCCAAAAACTCACCGACACCATGACCCAAGGTGTATATGCCATTGATCGTCAAGGTGTATGTTCGTTTTGGAATAAACAGGCTGAATATTTGTTAGGCTGGACTCAACGTGAAGTCATTATGCGGCAAATGGGGGCGCTGGTTGTTTATCTGGATAGTGACGGTAATACCATTACCTTAGATGACACTTTCTTGACCGAGCAAACCAAAACCATAGAAGCCCGGGTACGCAGCAAAGAAGGGGTGACCTTTCCGGTCTCGGTGACCACTGCGCCGTTGCATGAAAATAACAAAATTATCGGGCATGTGGTGGTTTTTCAGGATATTTCCGATCTTAAAGAACAGCAACGGTTATTGAATGAAGCCATGCAAGCAGCGGAAACGGCCAATCATACTAAAAGTGCTTTCCTCGCGAATATGAGTCATGAAATTCGCACGCCGATGAACGGGATCATTGGTATGACCGATTTGGCCTTAGATACTGAATTGACCACAGAGCAAAGGGAGTTTTTAAATATCTCCAAGAATTCTGCCAATGCTTTGCTGACTATTATTAATGATATTTTAGATTTCTCTAAAATCGAAGCAGGTAAGCTGGAGCTTGATGCCGTTGAATTTGATCTGTATCAGGTGATCCGTGAAACTGTTAAAAACCTCTCGATCCGCGCGTATCAAAAAGGTTTAGAAATGATTCTCGATACCGCAGACGATGTGCCACGGTATCTAATTGGCGATTCTGGACGGTTAGCGCAGATTATTATCAACCTGATCGGTAATGCCATTAAATTTACCGAGCGTGGTGAAATCATTGTGCGTATCCGGTTGCACAGCCAGAAAGATCAACAAACCTGTTTGCAGTTTGCTATTGAAGATACCGGCATTGGTATTCCTGAAGATCGTCAAAAAGATGTTTTCAGCTCTTTTTCGCAGGTGGACGCCTCAGTTTTTCGAAAATACGGTGGCACTGGTTTAGGGCTGAGTATTGCCAAACAACTAGTTGAGTTAATGCGCGGTAAAATTGGGGTCACCAGCCAGCTTAATAAAGGCACCAGTTTTTATTTTACTGCCTGGTTTAAAACGCCGTTGAAAGCAATTGAAACCATTAAGCCTTTGCCCACATTGAGTACTATGCGTGTCTTAGTGGTTGATGATAATAAACGCTTGCTTAACTTAATGGGGCATAGCTTAACAAGCTGGGGCATGCAGGTGCTGGTGGCGAAAGACGCCAATGAGGCTTTAGAGACACTGCACAGGGAAAAAGTCCAAGGTAATGCACTACATTTATTGGTATTAGATGAAGAGTTGCCGGACATGGATGGCTTTACCCTGACCGAACAGATTCAGCAAGAAAACTTAAGCACCGCGCCCGTCGTTATGCTGCTATCCAGTATTTATTCGGTAGGGAGAAGCCGTAAGCAAACGGCTAATATTGCTTGTATCATTTCAAAACCAGTTTCGCAATCGGATTTATTGGATGCGGTACATACTGTTTTCAATGGTCCAGTTACGCAATTGCTCAGTATGCAGGAAACATCACAGCAACAAAAAATATTGAAGCCTTTGGATATATTATTGGCTGAAGATAATGCCATTAATCAACAATTGGCGGTACGGCTATTAGAAAAACAGGGACATACGGTTAGTATTGCCAATAATGGCGAGGAATGTTTAGTCAAAATTGCGGAACATACCTATGATTTGATTTTAATGGATTTCCAGATGCCAATTATGGATGGACTGGAAGCCAGTCGTCGTATTCGTCAGCAGGGGCTGAGCATTCCCATTATTGCGATGACCGCCAATGCCATGAAAGGGGATCGTGAGCGGGCAATAGATGCCGGTATGACCGATTACCTCACCAAGCCAATTAAGGTCAATGAATTATTCGATGTGATCAGTCGCTATTTTCCTGAGCTTGAAGCAATTGGTGTCATACCGGTTCAGCCGCCGGTGGTTGCTAAAAAACTCACCCTGGAAATCGAAACAATAACTGATAGTAATATTGATGAGCCGTTTGCCGCAGTGGTCAATGTTTTACCGGTGTGTGATTGGAAGGCAGCTTTGGCATTGCTCGGAGATGATGATGAGATTCTCATTAACATGGCAGAGATGTATATTAGTAATGCCGATAGCTATATGCTTGAAATCACCCAAGCGTATGAACAACGGAGTTTGTCAAAATTAGCCCGTGGATTACATACCTTAAAAGGTATTTTTGCTTTATTTAAGGCAACTGCCGCCGAACAGTTATTAATCAATGCCGAACACTTAGCCCAAAATGAAAAATTGGCTGAGGTGGCTGAGGTTTTGCCCGAGATAAAAACTAACGTTAAATTGTTAAAAGATTTTTTGCGCGAAAAATTAAAAATTAGCAGTTAACGAGTCGTAGTTCAATAGCTAGGAAGATGTACATAAAGCTTTTTCACGAGGCACCACCTGATTAGCAAGATGCTTCAGCCAACACCGTCATACTGGCAGGGATGCCAGTATCCAGTCATAGGGCATAGGTATCTACATGTTTAGTCCCGCATATAAATGGTTAGGATTGACAAGAAAAATATCTGGTTTTTTATCGTACCACTGAAGCACTGCGTCAAAGGGTGTTTTTCTCCCGATGGCACGGAGCTTCAGGTTGAAGTTGTA
>JABFRM010000181.1 GCA_013141155.1 Methylococcaceae bacterium
ATTCACTACAGCATCATCGTATACTTTGCATAACGTTTCTAGCGGTTTGTCGATGCTTTTGCCCAACAGCCAGGCGGTCATTTCCGCATCGGCACTCATCACCGCATCCCAGAAACTTTTACTGCTGCTAAATTGCCGACGCGCCTGTTCACCACAACGTTGGGAGAGTTCGACCGAATTTTGCAGCGTTTCCAGCGAATCACACAACCAGCTTAACGGCAAGGCGTTGAGGGTGTTGTATGGGGTTTTGGCTTGATCTTTTTGAGTGCCGCTTAGATACGCCTTAGCGCTTTTTAGCAATACCGGCTTCAAATCCGACCATTCAGCACCAGTCACCAAAAGTGCCGAGGCTTTGCGTTTATAGGCGCTACCCAATAGCGCGGCACGTTCGGCATTATGGATGATGACTTGATCATGGCGGGTGATCATTTCCAGAATGGTAAGCCGTTCGATCGCCCGATCAATTAACGCCATGCCTGCTTTATGTTCACCTCGTTGGGCTAATTTTTCACCCTGGCGGGATTCCATATTGGCGAGTTGCTCGATAACTTTTAGAGAGGCAGACGCTTGTTGCCCATCCACCTGTAGAGCGCGGCTATAAGCGTCACGGGCGGCGGCAAAGCCTGCTTCGCCCTGCTCAGCATACAGCGCCCCCAGCGCCTGCAACACTTCCGGCAATTCACGCCAGTCGGGCGGGCAATTCGACAAGACTCGGTCTACCCATTGTTGTAGTTCAGTAAAGCTGGGTCTTTTTGCATTCGGTTTTGCCACTTTGCTGTTTTCAAGCCGCCGTTGGAGGGCGTCGAGTAATTCTGCGCGGTCAATGTAGGGCTTAGCTGTTTTGTGAACGGCTTTGCTGGGTCGGGTGAGGCGATAAGTAGGATCGCCATAAGCTTGATACGCGCCCCAAGTGTTGCTGGCGGGGTGTTGTTGATAGGTGCGGCGGCGCGCTTCAAACAGCGCTTGCCCGAAGGGGTCGCCGCCCGTGAAGCGATCAAAAAACACTTGTGCGAAAGTACACGCCGCTGCGTCGTTAACCGCCCACCCTGCGGCGATTACACAGCGTACGCCCATTTCAATCAATTGATTGGCCAGGCTATACGCTAACGGACCGGGTGCAGTATAAGCGTTGCTAACACTACCGAGGTGGCAGCAGTTAAGGAACACCACTTCTGGAACGATTTCCATCAACTTGATTTCGACGGCGGTCAACAACAAGCCATTCGACAGTACGACACCGGAATACTTCTGCCCATCTACGCCCTCCGCTTCGAATACGCCGTGGCCACTAATCATTAACAGCCGATAGGGACGTTCATAGAGAGCGGCGAGAATATCTAAAGCGCTTTTACCCGCGCCACAATAGACCAAACTACTGTCTAGCCATTGCGCCGCGCGCAGGGATTCGCGGACGGCTTCGCCTTCCTTCACTGCACCAGGGAGTGCAGGTAATTCCTTCGCTAGGCGAGGAAAACGTTGATCGAATCCGGCTGTGTCAGGTGCAACAATGATGCAGGCGGTATCGCTGTTTGCGGTGCGAATGGCATTTCGGTACTGAAACGTAGCCATCTGCCGTACCATCCTGGTTTTAATCGCCATCGGTTCATCTTCAGCTTGTAATAGCTCCCACGGTAGCGCCGCGGTGTATTGATCCACGACCAGTAATAAGCTGCTTTGTTCGCGCGCAGCGGCTTTGTAATCTAAGGGCACCATTAATTGGAACAACGTACGGCCCAGCTTGGCGTCGTAATTGGGGTTGAGACTTTGCTCGCGGACAATGGCTTCGATTAAGCCCGGCTGCCGTTGTTGGACGATTTGTTCCGCACGGGCGCGTTGCGACAGCAATACATATTTCAACCGTTGCGGATAATATGGGGGCGGTGTCAGTGCAGCATTCGGCGGTTTACGCTGCTCGCCGTCACTTGCCGGTAATTCGGCGCAATCGCAGTTTTTAGCACACAAGTGGTTTAGTGCCGCATGGGCAAGCGGTAGCTTCCGGCTGGTTTCGTAGTATTCCGGTGGACAAATCCCCTCTAGCGCGTCCGGGTCAATGACCATCAAACGCGGCCAATAATTTTGACCATCATCGACTTGTAAGCGTTCGCGCACACCGCTACCGATGATTAGGGTGCGGCAGGGTTCAATGCTCGCACCGAGACGTTTGAGGTCGCTCTCCAGTTGTTCCGGCAATGCCGTGACGGCGTAAGCAGCGGTGATGGCGGCATCCCGGTACAGTTCCACGAAACTCAAATCGGTAATCGCAACATTCCGTCCCAGCGCGGCGTCAAGCACGTTAGAAAATTGCCAGTTAGCTTCCAACACCCCACAGGTGATGGCCGCGACCGATTCATTGATAGTGATGTGGGCGGTAGAATTACAACCAAGCAGCAGGCTGTGGAGTTCCACCTTATCCTCTGGACGTACATGCAATAAATCGCGTAATTGCAATAAATAACGCAATACCGCAGCGCGCACCGTTTCGGTGAGTTGGCGGCTACTCAATTGCCCATTGAATTCACCTAAGCCGACAATAATGGCCCCTATCTGGCTGCCACGGGCGCGTTGTTCCGCGTTGGCCGGATGCAGGACTATAGCGGAAGTGCCAATGTGATTCGCGTAAATGCCTAAGCGTTCACGTTCGGTCAGGCAACCGTCTAGCCGTTCATCCAATATTGCCTCGGCACCTGAAATGGCATCACCGATATAGTGTCCGCACAAAATAGTTTGGTCGAGGTAGCGAATGTCCCCCGCAAATACCGAAACACCGAGATTCTGGCGGATGCGTGACGGTTTGCGCCGACGAGGGCCGCTGCCATAAAAAGCGCGGGCGAGTTCATCGGCAGTGGGTATGACCGGCGGTTTCGCTTCTAACTCGAAAGTGCGCGTCATCTCACCTCGACTACGGGGTAACTGCGCCAGTTTTTCGGTGCTGCCTTTTTCAAGCAGTTCAATAATAGCGGGAAAGTATTCCTTAGTGTCGGTCAGATCGGCATGTTCCACTGGCATATACCAATACCGCCCTTCCGGTAGATTTTTTAATTTCCCAGATTCCCAAGTAACCGATCCATCACCGCTGGCGGTAAACACCATCCTCAGTTTGCCATCACTCATTTGAATAACCCCGCAAGGTGTTTGCGAACTTTGGCCGAAGACATAGCTGACCCGCTCTGGGTTAGCGACGATATTTTCCTTAAAAAAATCAGTTTGCCAGAAGTCGTATACGTCTTTTAATGCTGTTGCTGCCGGTTCGGCTGAGGTGTTATTGGGATACCAGCGGTCGGTATTTTTGGTTTTGAGCATTTGCCAAGTTTCAGCTTTAAAGTAGGCTTCCGTCGGGATTCGCTCCGGGTTACCGGCATCAATAAAACCAGGTCTCGGTAACAGCGAGAGGGCGCCGGGAAAACGGCAAACAATATCCAGAATTTCCTGTAAGTTATGATTAAGGTCTAACTTTTCCAACATCCTGATCGAGTCGGTTTTACCCAATAGCGTATGTACCATTTGATGCGACCCATTATTAGGCGTACCTAACATCACCAAGCGGCCACCGGAAGCGATGACTTTTGCCCACGTTTCTGGATACTGCTTCATCATGGTGCGGGTAATTAATCCGCCCATGCTATGGGCTAACAGCCGGATAGGTTGCTTGGGGTTGTCCTCAATGGCTTTTAGAACTGCTTGGTTGAGTGCTTGAGCACCCTCACTAAGACTTTTCCGCCAATCATAAGCACAGCGGATAACCGTATGGCTCTCAGTGAGATGATCAGCGAGGTCGCCGTAAAATAATTCAAAAATATCGTCAGCAATAATATCCTGTGCGGTAATATCAGCGATCTGCGCCAGCTTGCCGACACCGAGCTTGACAGCATCAAACCAAACACGTTCCCTACTCTCTACCTTACCTTTGCGACTGACTGCGATATGTGAGCCCATAATGCCGGGGATCACAATCACCACTGGGCGTTGACCGGGTGCAGAACTGCTGCGGTCAGTGCGTTCGTGCCAAGGGGTTTTATTGGCTTGGGTTAAGGGCGAGAACGTTTTAAGTGCGGTGGGATCTGTTTCAACCAGCCAACTTCCTAAAGCGACGCGCGTCAATGGATTGCTAAAATAGCGGAAATGGCTAACCTTAGCGTCCTGGTCGTAAAGATAGTACGCCCCTTCACGCTGTCCTAACCCTGCAAACATGGATTCGGTGTCCACGACCAGATCATTGTCTTGTTGGTCGAATAGCCGCCAATCGCAAAATAAGTTACCGATGTAACGGCCAATATCGCTAAACCCGCTGATATTGGATGTAAAAGATTCAAACTCGGTATCACCGGCGATCACCGCCATTTTGATATTGTCGTGACGACGGGTTTCAGGATGCGCCAGAAACGCCGCCAGTGGCGAATCAATGCACATTGCCGCGATACCGGGGATCAGGCGGGGATCAAGGCGTTTGTCAGCAATTTCCAACACCAAGCGTTTTAACACCCCGAGCGCGCTGGATACACCTGAACCGACATTTTCAGCCGCAACTGGACCTGCTAGCATATTGGCGGCAACCCCCAGCGATAAACTGCCACCGAACTGCACTAAGTTAAGGAAATCCGACAGCGCGGCATCCAAGTTGTCCGATAATAAGCGGGTGCCGCGCGCTGGACAAGCAACGCGAACGTAACGCGTCACGGTAATATTTTTATCGCGCAAAAGCTTAATTATTTCCCGTAACCGGTCTTGTTCTTCATGGGCTTCGCGTTCCAAGCCTTTTGGATCTTCAGCATCTTGGGTATTAATGCGGTAAGTGGCAATAGCTTCATCTTGGACTTGCCCCAAACACAAGAGATCACCGACCAAACCGCCGCGGGAATGGGTGACTATAGAAACTTGCGCTTTGGGCGGGAGTGCTTTCAGAAGTTCCAGCGCATTTTCAATCGGACTTTGTGAAAAAGTTCGATGTTCAAAACCGAAAATCCCCCCAGGGAAACGTTGCGTTAGCGTATCCCAAGTGTCGGTGTTTTCCCGTAGGGCGCTATAACTACCTAGGGTATTGGAAGCAGTGCCATGAATAAACACCAGCATCGGTTGGCCTTGTGCCGCGGCAGTTAGCCTTGGGTCGCCGGTTAAACAGCGGTCATTGGGTGATAGTTGTTCCGCTTGCCAATGATAGAGCCCAGATCGCCCCGCAAGCCGGGACTCGATCGCCCACATTAAGGCTTTGGCGCCCAGTACTGATCCAAAGTCGTCTACTTTTTTAGCAATAGGTTCAGCACCTTTAACTAAAGCCCATTCCGCAGCTAATTTTTTGGCTTCATCCAATAAAGCATCTTTCGGCGTGGTGAGCACCGATACAGCAGTCCAGAAAACATCACTAATCCCGCGCTGTGCAGCTTCTGGATTGCGAAATTGGGAGAAATCGACTTCGCCTTTTGCGTTAACTGCCTCTGGCCGAATACGCGCAATATCTTCGGCTAGCTTGTCGGAACGGATGAATAAGGTTTGGCCGTCTTCCGTTTCTATCGCCAACAATTGTGGTTTTTCTTGGTTGAGTAACTCGGTTTTGGCATCAGTGCCACCGCGCAGGGTAGAGCTTAAGGGGTAGTAGGCTTCAACTTTAACGCCTGCAAGCAACGGATCGATTGCACTACTTCCAGAACGATTAACCGTTTGCAAAATGCTGGGAAGTGATGGATTGTCACCTTTGGTTTCAAAAGTTTTAAAAAGTAGGGGTTTGGATATATCAGATTGTTTGTTCATGATCCGGCCTTCTGTAAGTTAACATGAGATAGATTTGATCGTTTTATCGCTCAAGCTGTATTCGCCATTACCAAAGTTTTCGGGTGTCCAGCCAAACCACCTGACCGGTGCGTTTCTTCACTTCCTCAACCATCTGCGCCGTACCGCCTCGGCCATCACCGCCGCCGCCATCCCATAGGCAAACAAAACGCACCTGCTCCGGCCCACAAGCCAACGCCGTATACAGCAACCACAAATTACAACGCTCAAACGGATTACGATCAGCCAAGCCCAGTTCTGTCGGCATACACAAAGCAGGTTGTGTCAGCTTCTCCTTAACGGCATAAAATCGTCTACACCAATCGCCCGCCGCAGGTGCGACTGAACGCTCAATAAACTCCGGTTCTGGAAAAGGCTGCATCAGTTGCAGCTTAACCCCACGCGATTGACAGGCTTCGGCAAAAAGCAGATCACCTCCGCTAGCGCCTTGCGTCAAGGCCAAATCGTCCGAATCTGCACCGAGTTGATCCAGCGCCTGAGTGATGGCAGCTTCTGCGATGGCAACCTTATCCAAAGGGAAACGTGGCGTGGCACGATCAGGCGCATCGACCATGTGACCTGAAAACAACAGAATTTGCCTCGGCTGCCAAATGTCAGCGGGCTTTTTCAAACGTTCCAAATAGCGTTCAAAGACTTTGATACCGGCTGTCACATGATCAGGGCGAAAACCAAGATCACTCAACAAACGTAATTGGCTAAGGGTGGAATTGAGCGCGAACCAGTCTTTCTCCGCACAGGCAATGGCTTCTTTGTAAGCAGTGGTGACACTGTCCGGCGTACCGGTCAACACTTCCAAATCGCCTAAGGTAGCTTTAGCCCAAAAGATTTGTTGCGGGTCGGCTTCGCAACCAGCCGCCCAGCGGATACCACCGGACATAACCGCCGCTTCTGCGTCATAGCGGGCATCTTGGGTCAGATGGCGGTATAACTGCATAAGGCTTACGGCGTTAATACCAGAATAATAATGGCTGGGCGCGGCTTTGAAGGCGGCGCTATAGCTTTTGATTGCGGCGCGTAATAAGGCATCTTCATAACGCGCATCGTCACGCATTTGTTCAGGGTTACGTCCCGGTTGCCGCCACGCGTCCACCCAGGCATCCTTGTCTACGCGACCCAGTAATGCCCAAGTTTCAACCTCTTGGGGATGTTCCTGCAAGATGGCGTGGTAATGCGCCCGTGCAGCATCAAGCTTACCCAGCCGTTGCAAACAAATCCCTTTCTTTTGTAAGGCTTCCAGATTATTCGACTCCACGTTTAGGCAATGCTCAAAATGCTCTAGGGCCAGCCCGAAACGCTCCAGTTTCAGTAACGCCTTGGCTGCTATGCAATGCGCTTCAGTACGCCATGCGGCAATCGGGGCTTCTTCCGCCAACACCAAGATGTCACCGACCTTCTGCGCCTTCCGCGCTAGGTCGATGCGCCGCGCCCAATCGTCATGTGCTTGCCAAAACTTACGTGCTTTCCCTGCTTTTAGACGCTTCCATTGTGGCTCTTCCAGATTAGGCAGCAGATGAAATACCGGACTGACCTTGCCATCCTGCCAAGAGTCCAGCGTTGCCTTGACGATATTGGTGATGGCGGTCTTATCATTGTCCAGTGTCGCTGGGTCTGGTAAGCCCTCTTTGAGGCTGTAGCGGTATTTGCGGTCGGTGTAAATATCGAAAGGTTGCGTGGCACGCGGCCCTTGCACCAAGACCACGCCGCGCGCCCGTAGAGCATGGCGTATGCCGAGTTCATACCACACATTAGGATTATCCAAGGTCAGGTCTACCACCACCAAATCGGCAATGAGCAGCTCTTGGAACATGTCGGTCTTGATGTCGCCCGCCGCCAGCTCCTCATCGGCGCGAAACACCTCCAAACCGGCGGCTTCTAAGGCAGGTTTCAATAAATCTTGATAGATGGCATTGAAGTCGATGACAACCCCGTCATGTCCGAGCTTTTTGCCAAAGGGCATGGCGACAAAGGTGTGTAGTTTCACTGGTGATCTCCTGAAACGTTATCCGTATTCAGATACGTTTTCGAGATTTAGTTATCGAAAAATGCTGGCGGATTTTTGTACTGTTTCGGGAGTGTAGCAAAATAATATTCAAAAAGATGTGAATTAGTTCACATAATTGCGCAGGAATCTGAAAAAACGGTCTTAGGTAACTCGCAATAAATACCCCCACTGCATCGTTTTAATTCTCCGGCGTTCATCGTTTACACAAGTATTTTTAAG
>JABFRM010000321.1 GCA_013141155.1 Methylococcaceae bacterium
CAAGGATGGCGAGGAAAGAAAGGCGGTTAAATAAGGTGGGATTGGCGGTTTTCCAGCCTCTGGCTAGTGCCGCGTAATTCCATTGTTGGTGATGGGTCGAAGTCCAAGTTCATCTGAAGCATTACAACTGGTCGGCGGCATCGGAATTATGAATATCATGCTGGTTTCTGTCACTGAACGGACGAGGGAGATCGGCATCCGCTTAGCCATAGGCGCTTTAGGGAAGGAAGTACTGCTGCAATTTTTGGTGGAAGCCGTGGTGCTATCGTCATTCGGTGGTTTTATTGGCATTGTCCTGGCACTTGGCACGGCATTGGCCTTATCCGGCGTTCTTCAAGTGCCTTTTGTTTTTCAAGGAGGGGTGGTTATTATTGCGTTCTTGTTTTCAGCTTCAGTCGGCGTGATCTTTGGTTATTTCCCTGCAAGGAAAGCGGCTCGATTGGATCCTATAGAAGCGTTACGACATGAGTGATCGATATACACTAATCAGGACACATTTTTTAAAGTATTCTACAGAGAAAAAGGTGTCATCTGATGGCAAACACATATACCGAAGAATTCAAGGCAGCTGCGGCTGAAGGCAAGCAATCAGCTCCAGAAGCATCAAAAAACTTGGGTATTGGGAAAAGCACGCTATGCAAATGGATTGATCAACTGAAAACAAGCGATCAAAAAGACAGTAAAAGCATCAAGATGGATGACGAGCTAAAACGGTTGCGCAGTGAAGTCATTGAGCTGAAAAAGAAGCTGGCATTGGCGGAGGAGCATCGAGAAATCCTAATACCCACACGGGACACTAGAAAAAGCGGCGGCGTACTTCGCTGCCCAAACGCTGTGAAGTATGCCTGGATTAAAGCGCAGCAAAACCAGCACACCTTCAATGTCAAGGCGATGTGCAAGATGCTGGGCGTAATGTGAAGTGGCTATTACGCGTGGAAAAACAACCCTCAATCTGCTCGTGGCAAAGAAGATATTCGATTGGGCGATTTGATTAAAAGATCATTTGATGAAGGCCGTCATACCTACGGCAGAAAACGCATTCAAGATGATTTAAAAGATTGGCGTGAAAAAGTCAGCAAGCGCCGTATTGGTAAGTCGATGGAAAAATTGGGTTTATGGTGCAAGACACGCAAATTGTCAAGACCACTACAAACTCAAAGCACAATGAGCAAATATCACCTAACTGTCATGATTGAAACGAGGCACTCATTTCAGTGGTGGTTAATATAGTTGATAGCCCATTAAAACGGTCTGTGATAAAAATGTGATCACTTTGCGATCAGGGTGTGATCAATTACCCGTAGACTTTTTCCTGACAGTTTAACGATTGTCACTTATCTTTTAACACTTCAGGAAAAGACCATGAAAAAACTTCTATCGTTTAACTTCAAAACGCCAACTGCCAAATTATTTCAAGTGACTCTTCTGGCATCGGTAGCGCTTATCGGCGGCACCATGACTGCTAACGCTTTTGCAGATAATGATGACCATCGGTATAACAGCAAAACTATGAATGTCACTTTACCGCTGGTGAAAGGTTGGTTCAATGACAAACCAGTGTTGTATCTGACCACCGATGCGTCCGATGCGATGGCAGCAAAAGACATGGGCGTAAACTATGTGCCACGTTTAGGCAATGCCATCAATTCGACACCCGGATCAGTTGATGACATTTTTGTGGTCACCAACTTTACCCAAGGCAACATCATCCCATCTGCACCCATACCTACCGGCCCTAATAACCAAAATCCTGATTATTCACCGTTATGGCAAGTCAGTACCGTGACTTGGACAAACGTGCAACAGGCGCATGCACTGACTTCCGAAAAAGCCGTGATGGATGCCAAAGCCGCTGGTATGGTGACGGTGGCACAGACCAAAATCGTGGTCAATTGCCCGGTTGTTTATAGCCCAGACGGTGGCTTGTTGCCCAATACCCAAATCAATCAAAAAAGCCACTAAAACGGCTTACCGCTTATAGCGGGCTTTCGATAAAACCCGCTATAGGCTTCCCTACGCGCTGTGATATTTTCGTGATCATGGCGTGATGTGTAACGGTAAACTTTTTCCCAGACAGTCTTTAACGGCTGTCATTCCCCCAATTACTTACGTGTAAATTTATGTTCAAAAAAATAACAATACTGTCCACGCTTATCGCTTCAAACATGGCTTTAGCCCATGAAACGCCTGAGTATAATCCCAGCAATGCACAATTAACCATACCAGAAGTCAAAGTGGGTTCCGGCATGGTTTATAACGCTAAGCTCAAGTTTGATGGGGTTGATAATTTTAAACTGTTATCTTTTGAAAACACCTCGCCGAATATTCCGCCTGCGGGTAAAGCTGCCGATGTCGAGCAGTGGCTGATGAAAGGCATTTATAAAAACTGGGCGTGCGAAGCGACAAAACATGCCGGTAGAGCGCCTTCACCGCACGGTGAAAACCGCATTTGTTCCAATCCGTTGCTTTCTGCCAGTGATAGCGGTACTTTCCCTATGGGTGCGGCGAGTGTTAAAGAGCTGTATTCCGGCGATACCATCAGTGGCTATGCGGTTGGGGTCAAAATCATAGCGGGGGAAGGCAAAGACACTTGGTATTGGTATGAGCGTTTGGGTAGTTCTGTCGAAGGTGATGGCATTGCCGATAAAGCCTGTGAAGGTTGCCATTCACATGCTGCTGACGACGGCAAAGGGCGTGACCGGACTTTTACCCGCGTTAAATGAAACCTAATGTTGGGACGCTTGCTTCATCAAACTATTAACTAAGAGGTTACACAAAATGAAAATTTCAACACATCGATTTCATCTCGCATCACGCTCAAAACTGACGGCAAGTGCAGCCGCAGTATTGGCTGTTACCTGCATTATGGGTGCAATGGCAGGCACTGCTGACGCTAAGCGCCAGTCCCCACACCCGCTCCACCTCCAGTATCCCCACCTACAGTAACGACAGCAACACTTACATCAGTCATTGCGCCTTCAGCATTTCAGGTCACTGACAACACGCCAGACCGTTTCCAACTTAAAGTCTCTCCGACTCCCGAGTTATCTGGGGAAGTTGAGTTGCTGAGCGGGCCATCGTTTGGCGGTCCTGCCATCGTCACATCTGGCATTAATGGAAGGGTTGCTTTCCTGCGTTTGACGGAAAACAGCGATTATGTCTTTCGCTACCGAAACAGAATGGAAGTTTTTCAACCGCAATATAAGATAATTAACTCAGCGTGGGTGGAATTCTCGTTTCATACCCCCACATTTGATTCGCTACGCCCAGCCGCACCACAAAACTTAAGGGTGGTTGGGCAGACATCGACCAGCGTCACTGTTCGCTGGGATTCAGTACCTACTGCCGAAAGGTATGACGTTTCTCTAAATAATGGTAACCCCGTTCAAACAGGTGTTTGTGGAAGCCCTTATTGCACACCATCTGATCCACTAACAGTTACCGTCCAACGCCCAATCTCGGGCAGCGTACAATTCAGCGTCACCAGTACGCGACCTGTCCCGTACTGCGGCCCGTATTGCTACCCTGACACTCGGTTTGCTGTATCTTTCCCTGCCACACTCGTCGTTCCTAATTAATCAACTTATATGCCATGCAGCTAAAGTCTGCATGGCTTTAGTTCTTTTAGGCGCGGTATACGCACCTGATGTTTGCATAACCTACCGCTTGAAATTTTTGCATTACGCACTTTTTGAGTGATGGATAGCGCTGAGTGGTTTGTTTGGATTGATGGCTAAACCATCCAGCATGGGCATACCCACGTATTAACGCATGACGTCCTCCAAGGTGATATTGACCCCAAATTTCGCCAGCATTTCGATAAAAACTTGGGCAGAAATCCCCTCGCTAATCAACTGACACGCCATCACAATCGAAAATAATTAACTTAACTGGCGGCATGATTGATTCCTGTGCAAAGGTTTTGGTCGTTTCGTTTGCATGATCTTAAAATTAACCGCATACCTAAAACGGCAACTAAAGTTCACCCCTAATATTCCTTTTCAAAAAAGCGATATTAGGGGCAATCCAGTTGAAATTTTTTAGTTAGGCCAAGTGACGGCTTTCTCCGGTACGGTCGCGTCTCCGAGACCGTATTGCGTCAACGAGTTTTCTTTGGCCTGGATAATAATGTACAGCAATGGCTCAGTTGAATTGTTGCGCCAAATTCTTTCGCCATTGGGTGCGATACGCACAATAGTGCCTTCCTGCACATCAATCACTTCGCCATCAACCTGCACCTGTCCTTTGCCTTGAATGAAGATATACACCTCTTCATTCTGTTGGTGCTTGTGATAGATGGGCATACCTGCCCCTGGTGCCATTGAGTTGATGGACACTTCACAACTGGTCAAACCAATTGCACCTTTGAGAAAATGCTTACCGGGGATTTCGCCTAAACCGGGGAACTCAACGGTATGGGCTGGCCAGTCTTGGCGGAGGCCAGTTTCGTAAGCAGTAAAATTAGTGCCTGTTTTGGTGTTGCATGTAGTTTCAGGGTTTTTACAATCTGACATATCACTATCCTATACCTATTAGAAGGTAGTTATTTGGGCTAAAAAAAGAGGTTAGCCCTTCCTCGTCAAAATGCTTAATCAGCAACGCTTTACTGTTAATTTCATACTATTAAAATCTGTGCGTAAGTACAATTAGTCATTATTTCTGATGTGTACGTGTATGTGTATGTGTTTGTGTATCTGGCAAGTAATCAAATTTTCCTGGTTGGCTGAGGAACAAGACGCACTCGTTCGCTGAGAGGCATTTACTAATATGACCTTCGCCGCCTTTTTGGAAATAATAGGAACCCACAGGTAGTTCCTCCATTTTGCTTCCAGGAACCCCATTTGCTACGACGCCAGAGATAACCACAGCATGATAATCCTCGCTATGAATGTGGGCTGGGCTAATAAACCCAGCCGGTAACTTGATAAATGTACCGTGTGCGCCATTGGCAAGATTACCGTAGGCTGGGGCGGCTTGCAACGGACCAAAACCGGATTCAAAATATTTAAGTTTCGTAACCGGGAGATTAACTAAAGAATTATCTTCATTGTCAGCGAAAGTTACCATCGACACAGTGACTATTGCAGCCGTCATCAACAATTTTATTTTTGTGATTTTCATAGTGAACCTTTACATTACCTATTAGAAGGTAGCTTTTTGGACTAAAAAAGAGGTTAGCCCTTCCTCAATAAATCTATAATACATCCCGAGTGCAGAAGCTTAGCCAACACCAATGTTAAGGTAATTTTCTTGACCTTCAATTCTTTTAAGCCATTCAGCGATATTACCATATCCCGATAAATCAAAATTCCCTTCTTCTGCAACATGGGTATACGCATACAAAGCAATATCCGCAATACTATACTGATCACCAACAAAATAACGGTTGTTGGCTAGATGTTGCTCCATGACATCCAGTGCCGCATAACCCAGCTTCATTTTTACTTTTAGCTGTTCCTTATACTCATCTTCAGCCTTCAATATTGAAACCCAATATCGAGCTGCTGCGATATTGGGGACATGACTGTATTGTTCAAAGAACATCCACTGCAAAACCAGCGCTTGCTCATAATGAGCTTGGGGTAAAAAGGGTGTATTTGCAGCCAAATACCATAAAATCGCATTGGATTCTGCCAAATACTGCCCATCATGATACAAAACAGGCGTGCGGCCATTCGGGTTAATTTTTAGAAACGCTGGCGTACGCGACGCCTTATTTAAAATATCAACATCGATCCGTTCATATTCAATGTCCAATTGATTAAGCAATAGGCGAATTTTGTAACAATTTCCTGAGGGCAGAAAGTCGTATAGTTTGTACATTTTTTAAATTTCCTTGAAGAACTGGCGTGGAGTTAAAGATTTTAAGTCGGCTGATAATTTGCATCTGGCCAAATCCCGTTTATTTCCTGGGCTTGATGGGATGCCGCGAATTTCTCCCAAACAATACCGTTGCAGTCGGTTTCGCATGAAAACGCATTGGCCTCTGTATCCTCCCAACCAAGGTGGCGCATAGTCCCAGAAAGATCGTTTGTTTTTCTGATTGATAAGTTCAATACCTCAGTTCGCCATAAAGCATACTCGCCTGACACAACAACGACCGGTGAAACGCCCAAACGGCCAGTATAATCAGCCACCGATTCTTCAATGTTAGATACGGCAAGAGCCAAATGTAATTTGCGCATGAAAACCTCCATTATAAAATTGTATAGCCAGCGCCACTCTCAGAGGCGTTGATGTCATCCCTCTTTCTGGCATTAGTCTTTTTTATTAAGCTGTTGATCAGTAAAGCTATGCTCTGGTCAAACACTTTACTGTCGCCTGAAATACTTAAAATTCGGCACGAATATCTTCCGACATGAGTTTTGCAACTGAAGCCTCCATTTGATTGTTTGATTGGCTCAGTTCTTCAACCACACGCCTCCGGTCTTCAAGCGGACGATTCTGGCTGAGTTTAAATTTGCCTTGAATATCCGTAATGTCGATTTCGAAGCCCACAATCATGTCGAGCAGTTTTATGCGCCGCTCACCCGTCAGGTTTGGTTTCCACGGGCTTAGCTGCTGAGATTCATGGGTCTCGGTCAACCGTTCAACCAAGGCTTCAAGTGCCAACGGTTCTTTAATGAGCCGAAGCTTTCCCCGTAAGTGAACCACCGCATAATTCCAGGTTGGTACGCCAGGCGATGTATACCAAGAAGGCGAAACATACGCATGTGGTCCTTGAAACACCACCAGAACTTCACGGTTTGCAGAAACATGCTGCCACTGTGGGTTTGCTTTCGCCATATGACCGAGCAGCTTAGCTTGAGAATTGCCAGAGCCCGCCTCAAAGAGAAACGGCAAGTGGCTGACAAAAGGCACGCCATCAGGCACTGTGACCAGCATTCCTAATGGGTAAGCTTCAATAAGCGCCACAATGCGCGCTGGGTCTGTTTCGTTAAAATGCGTTGGTATATACATCGTTAATCAGTCCTGCTTTAGCGTTACTGTAGTTTGGTATTATAAGATACCTATTAATAGGTAGATTTGGCTAAAATAAAAAATCAGTTCTTTTTCATTAAATCCGTGACCAGCAATGCGGTGGTCTGGTCAAACGCTTCACGGTCACCTGTGGCACGGGCAATCAGCAAAGCGCCCTGTAACGCCGACAGCAGCAGACGGGCATGATCCGCCGCATTGCCGGTCAGTGTAAATAGCTGTTGCAACCGCCCTTCCACCAGAATTTCAGTCAACCACTCGGCATTTCGGGCAAAGAAGCGCTTAAGACCCGGCAACATGACAGGGTCTAAGGTCAGCGCCTCGGATGCCAACATGCCACCCAAACACATGCAATCTGCCTCAAGCGAACGGCGGTAAAGCGCAATATAGGCGGCTAATTTCGCATCGGCAAATAATGACGACCCACTGATACTAAGCAGGGCGCCATTTAATTGCCCTGAATACACCTCAATGAGCGCCAAGCCAAGATCGGTTTTGGTTGGGAAATGATGGTGCAGGCTGGCCTTGCGAATGCCAACTTCTTCAGCAATATCAGCATAGCTGAAGCCATTGAATCCGCGTTGCTGTATGAGCCGCTGTGCGCTGGTGAGTATACGTTCTTTCATTTCCATGTGGAGAGCTTACCTACCTAGTGATAGTTTGTCAACATAAAGTCGACATTCGCTCGCCCTTGGCAAACAACGATGACTAAACATCTTTCTTAAATAAAGTCATAACGTACCGATAAATGGAAGCCAAGTTGCAAGGGGAAACGCTATGATCTAGCCGTAAAATACAGCTTATATATTTAGAATCTCTGTACATGACAAAAACTCGAATAAGTTGATGTAGTCCGTTGAAGTGCAATAATTACTGCATTTTTTTTGGCGAACATGGATAGCAGTAAATTACAAATCAACGAACTGGCCGGTATCTTAAACCAACATTTTGCTTGGAACAAAGCCCGGATGGATTGTTTTGTCGGCATGTTGGTTGGGTTACTGAAAAC
>JABFRM010000282.1 GCA_013141155.1 Methylococcaceae bacterium
TGAAAAAACTCAACCATCGCCCCCGGAAAACACTCAACTATAGAACGCCTCATGCGGTATTTTTTGGCGAAAATATGCGAGAGGCTGCATGAATACTAGAATTGCACTTCAGAGTTGAATTCGCCAAATAATTACCCGATTCTAGTTTAAAATTGATTATGCGTTTTAAAACTCCGATATTATCAAAATTCTTACCCATATTCATTGTGCTTATAAGCTGCCTGCTTAGCGCCTGTGCCACGCATAAACTTGACAAAATGCAGGCAACGCAACCATCCGTAGCCCTGCTCAAAGCCGACAGCAGCAACACGGGCTGGCGCACCGTCTGTTTTCACCTGCCTTGGCAACAAAAACAGGAACCTGACTGGAGTATTGGCACGCAAATAGCGGGGGAAATCATTGCACCGGTACTGGCACAACGCCATCTTAACATTAACTATTGGCGCTTCCATCGCAGGGCGGTCGAGGATGCAACTGGGCATACCTTCAGTTTTATTGTCTATAGTTCCGCCGCCAGCGCCGAAAAAATTTATGCTGACATTAAGGCTAGCCCCAACACTATCGCTTTAAAAAAAACCGGACAAATCACTCGGATTGAATTTGATCCACTGGACAAAAATCCCAAGCCCGAAATAAAAGATACCAGCGATCCCGTATGGCCTGCTGCCATTCAAAAAACCTGGCCGGGATTTATAATGGGTGCCAGCCAGATGTGGCTTGACTTGATCTTGCAATTAAAAACCGAAAGTCCCAGCAACGCTAATCAACGTGAACGCTACCAAAGCATCCACCAACACATAACCAAGCTATGGGAACAGCACGGTCAGCACGCCTGGCTGCATCATCTTAATGCTTTATATGGATATAGCCCGATTGCGATTCACTTTTAAGCAGGGGGAAAGTTGTATTTCGATGTAACGCATTACCGGAATACAGCCACTTAGCCAGATTCCAGTGCCATAAGAAATAAGCTAAAGTTTTCGGGTATTTGTTCTAACGTGAATTCAAGTAATAAGTGCATAACCCATCAATTTTTCAGCATCCATGCCAGATAGCTCCATAAACACCTCGTAAAGTGTCCTAAACCCCAAGCATTTTCTTGGTCTGCTGTTTAGCTTATGTACCGCGTCCAAAACCTGACGAGCTGTCACGTCCAGAAGACCCATTGCCTTGGGGAAGTATTGGCGTAATAACCCATTAGCATTTTCGTTCTGTCCGCGTTCCCACGAGTGGTAAGGTTTAGAAAAATATGTTTCACATTCAATGGCTTTTGCCACTTGTTCATGGTTGGCAAATTCTTTGCCATTATCAAAAGTGATGGTATGCACGAAACCCTTGAACCCATCCAGCAATGCGATTATGGCGCTAGTTACTGCTTCCGCTGTTTTGTGTCTGGCAGGGAGCGCCAACCTTAGCTTTGACTTGCGTTCACCCAGCGTAACCAGTATGCCTTTATGGCCTTTGCCTATCATTTTGGAAAAGGCGGGCTGCCCCTAGCCGTTCCCGCTGGTTCACCACTTCCGGTCTGGCTTCAATATCCACCCGATTGGGTATTCCCATACGGCTACCCGTGCTGCTGCCGTAGCGCTTACGGTATTTCTTGGTGTGGCGGCGCAAATGTTGGTATAGCTTTCCATCTGCTTGCTTGTCTTTCAATATGTGCTGGTAGATCGTTTCGTGGCAAACTGTTGGCTTTCCAGCCTGTACCAGCCGTCCGCTGATTTGTTCGGGACTCCAACCCTCCATCAACATGGCGCTTATATCGACTGTGAGTTCCGTCGTCAACTTGATTGCCTTGGGTTTCTCAATATGCCGCCGTTTAGCTTTTATGTCTGCCTGTTTGTAACGGTAGCCACGCTGCCCAGTGTTACGTAAAAGCTCCCGACTAATAGTGTTTGGTCGCGCTCAAGGGCTGCGGCTATCTGGTTTGCAGAGTCTCCCGGCATGTTCCGTGTTGCTATGTAATGCCTGTCTTCAAGGGTGAGGTGTTTGTATGCCATTAGGTTTTCCCGTTAATTCTATGTCGGGATACTTTTTACCATATATTGTCTTTGTTCGTTTCGGCATAACCGTATCCCCATTCGTTACAAGGGGTATGCACTTATTGATACGAATTCACCAAAAGGATGATATAGCGCAATTGCCTTAGCCTTTCTTACACGTTACTATGGCCACTCCAACACCCTCCTTACCTTAACCAGGATAAAGCTTATGATGACGCGTCTGTATAAAAAAATTCTATTGTGTGTCTTCTTGTCAACGTCCCTATCCTTGACGGCCGCACCGCTTAATAAACTGGTCGTTTTTGGGGACAGCTTGTCTGATAACGGCAACCTTGCTGCTGTTCAAGATTATAGCTTTCTTAATTTACCCCCTTATCACCATGGATTTACTAATGGCTCCCCAGCAGTTGAACAATTAGCGACATTACTCAAAACAGCCCTATTACCGTCGTATTATTTTTCGGGTACTGTATATGGCAATAATTTTGCTGTTGCAGGAGCGAGGGCATCAGGAAATCGCGTGATTGATTTAAACGCACAAGTCGGTGCGTTTTTATGGAATCAACACGGCATAGCCCCCAATGATACGCTGTATGTCATTTTTATTGGCGGCAATGATATTCGGGATATGCGCGATCAAGCCAATGAAATAACAGCGAATACCATTTTGAATATGGCCAGTGGCAACATCCAAAATGCGTTATTGCAATTGCATAATGCGGGTGCAAACCATTTCTTGGTTGTTAATGCTGCCGATAACGGCAAGTTACCCGAAACAAGGTTGCTCGCCGCTTACAGCACAGTCGATCTACTCAAAAGGGGCTATCAAAAAACCACTGCTTTCAATGAAAAACTGGAAAAAACTGTTGAGTCCATTGAAAAATCACAAGGCGTGGATATTGAATTGTTTGATTTGATGACTTTTTTTAACGGCATTCTAAACCATGCTAATCCTAATCATTTCAGCAATGCGACTGATGCGTGTTATAGCAGCGTTTATTTTGCGTACTATCCTATTTGTGATGATAGCAAGATGGATTCTTTTGTCTTTTTTGACGAGATACATCCCACTCAACGGGTACACGCACTATTAGGTCATGCGTTATTTTCCGAAGTGTCTGAAGAGAATTAATCTTATTGTTGAAACTGTAACTATTTAAAGCGGCTTCGCCCTTAGGCAAGCCGCTACCTCAACAGTACCTATTGTTGGGCGTCACACCTACGCTATCTGCATTACGCCTTCCCTGTCAATTACCACATGAATTCTATAGCAACCACTGCATGATCAGCGGTTTTTCATTTCTTTAAGCGCCATTATCAAATACAATTAGCAGATAATTTAAGCTTACGCCCTATTTTTCTTCAGGAGTTAAGAATGATCCCAGGTTTGATTGCCGATATAACCGGACACACCGATGTAGACCCCACTGAAACCCGCGAGTGGGTCGAGGCATTGCAAGCTGTTTTAGCAGAGGAAGGCACTGAACGCGCTTATTTTTTGATAGAACAGCTCGTAGCAATTGCGCGGCAGTCCGGTGCAAACATTCCTTTTAGCGCCAATACGCCCTACATCAATACCATTCCCATTCCACAACAACCACTTTATCCTGGCGATACCACCATTGAACGCAAAATTCGCTCGTATGTGCGCTGGAACGCCATGATCATGGTGTTGCGCGCCGGTAAACATACCAATGTCGGCGGGCATATTGCCAGTTTCGCCTCGGTGGCGACGATGTATGAGGTAGGTCAAAATCATTTTTGGCATGCACCCTCTGATAAACATGACGGCGACTTGGTGTTTTTTCAGGGGCATTCATCCCCAGGTAATTATGCACGCGCCTTGATGCTGGGACAATTGACCGAAGCGCAAATGGACAATTTCCGCCAAGAAGTGGGTGGCAATGGTTTGAGTTCCTACCCGCATCCGTGGTTAATGCCAGATTTCTGGCAATTCCCTACCGTGTCTATGGGCTTAGGGCCGATTATGGCGATTTATCAAGCCCGTTTTATGCGCTATATCCAAGATCGCGGCTTTGCCAATACCGAAGGCCGCAAAGTGTGGGCATTTTTGGGCGATGGCGAAACCGATGAACCAGAAGCATTAGGCGCTATCGGTATGGCTGGACGGGAAAAACTGGATAATTTAGTGTTTGTGGTGAACTGCAATTTGCAACGCCTGGATGGCCCAGTGCGTGGTAACGGCAAAATCATTCAGGAACTGGAGGGCAGTTTCCGCGGTGCCGGTTGGAATGTGATTAAAGTGATTTGGGGACGGCGTTGGGATCCTTTGTTGGCGCGAGATAAGCAAGGGCTGATTGTCAAGCGCATGTTGGAATGTGTGGACGGTGAATATCAAACTTTCAAATCGAAAGATGGCGCCTATGTACGCGAATACTTCTTTAACACCGCAGAATTAAAAGCGTTGGTTGCTGATTATACGGATCGGGATATTTGGGAGCTTAACCGTGGTGGACATGACTCCATCAAAGTGTATGCCGCTTTTCAAGCGGCCGTGACGCATAAAGGCCAACCAACGGTAGTGCTGGCTAAAACCATCAAGGGCTATGGCATGGGCGAGTCTGGCGAGGCACAAAATACCAGCCATCAAGCCAAAAAAATGAGCCCTGAGTCGCTGCGCAGTATGCGTGACCGTTTTGAATTGCCTTTGCATGATGATGATTTGGCGGATTTGCCTTACTTAAAATTTGCGGAAGATTCTAAAGAAATGATCTATATGCGCCAGCGCCGCGCGGAATTAGGCGGCAATCTGCCCGCCAGACGTGGCAAAGCAGAGTCGCTAGAAGTACCACCGTTAAGTGCTTTTCAAGCGTTACTGGATGGCGGCGGTGCGGGTCATGAAATTTCCACCACCATGGCGTTTGTGCGAATTTTAAACATCCTGACCAAAGATAAAAACATCGGTAAACGTATTGTGCCCATTGTGCCGGATGAATCACGTACCTTTGGGATGGAAGGCATGTTTCGACAGTTGGGTATCTGGTCGCAAGTGGGGCAACTTTATACGCCACAAGATGCCGATCAACTGATGTTTTACAAGGAAGCAAAAGAAGGTCAGGTGCTACAGGAAGGCATTAACGAAGCGGGCGGTTTATGCGACTGGATTGCCGCCGGTACGGCGTATTCGACGCATGGCGTGCCAATGATTCCGTTCTTCATTTATTATTCCATGTTCGGCTTCCAACGTGTGGCGGATTTAATCTGGGCAGCCGCCGACCAACGTACCCGTGGCTTTTTATTAGGCGGAACGGCAGGGCGCACTACCCTGAATGGCGAAGGGTTGCAGCATGAAGACGGACACAGCCATTTGATTTCTGCAACCGTGCCTAACTGTATTTCGTATGATCCAACTTATGGCTATGAATTGGCGGTGATTATTCAAGATGGTTTACGCCGCATGTATACTGAGCAGGAAGATGTATTTTATTACATCACGGTGATGAATGAAAACTACGATCAACCGCACATGCCAGAAGGCGCGGCGCCAGATATTTTAAAAGGCATGTATTTGTTTGCATCGGCTAAACGGAATGCTAAGTTAAAAGTGCAGTTGTTAGGTTCGGGTACGATATTTTGTGAAGTGGTGGCCGCGGCGACCTTGTTGCAAGATGACTGGGGCGTATCCGCAGATATTTGGGGCTGCACCAGTTTTACCGAATTGGCGCGTGATGGCCAACAGTGTGAGCGTTGGAATCGTTTACATCCTACCGAAAAACCCAAACAGGCGCATGTGACCACGCTTTTAAGCAAATCAACGGCTCCGATTATTGCCTCAACGGACTATATGCGCGCCTTTGCAGAACAAATTCGACCATTTATTCAAGGTTCTTACACGGTGTTAGGCACAGATGGTTTTGGTCGCTCAGATACCCGTGAACATTTACGCAGCTTCTTTGAAGTGGATCGGTTTCATGTCGTTATCACTGCACTGAAAAGTCTTGCTGATGCGGGGCAATTTGACTTAAGTAAAGTGGAAGTTGCCATTGCTAAATATGGTATTGATCCTGATAAAATCGCGCCATGGCTAATATAATTTCAGGCTAATTTAATTCAAGGTAACTAAGCATGACAATAATAGAAATAAAAGTGCCTGATGTCGGTGATGTTAAGGACATTGATGTCGTTGAGGTATTGATTCAAGCAGGCGATACCATTGAAAAAGAACAAACCATTGCTACTTTGGAAACTGATAAGGCGAGTATAGATTTACCGTCCAGCGCGGCGGGTAAGGTACAAAAAGTGCATATCAAAGCGGGCGATAAGGTATCTGAAGGCTCGTTGGTGATTACGCTGGAAGTTGCCGAATCACAAGAAGCTAAAATTACGCCGACGCCCATAAGTGCTGCACCTACCCTGCCTGTAGCTCCTGCTCCTGCGGTGCAACAAACCGCGCCAGTACTGATAACAACACCTGTTGAAACGCATGCAACGGCACAAGGCTTGGTGGCACATGCCACACCGAGTGTGCGTTTATTTGCGCGTGAATTAGGTGTTGACCTTAAGCTGATTAAAGTTGGCGGCGGTCGTAAAGGTCGAATTTTGCAGGAAGATGTCAAAAAATTTGTCAAGCAGGCACTTTCCGCAAGCACGGCAGCAAGTGGTAATGGTATTCCGCCGATACCAGCGGTTGATTTTACCAAATTCGGTGCGATTGAAGAGCAACCTTTAAGTAATATCAAGCGCTTAACTGGTCAAGGCTTGAGCCGCGCTTGGCTAAACTTGCCGATGGTTACTTATCATGATGAAGCGGATATTACCGAACTGGAAGCCTTTCGTGTAGCTTCAAATAGTGAAAAAACCGATGATGCCGTTAAGTTGACCAATCTAGTGTTTATCATGAAAGCACTGGTTGCAGGGCTGCAACAATTTCCGACCTTTAACAGCTCTTTGGCACCGGAAGGCGATAAGCTTATATTGAAAAAATATTTCAATATTGGGGTTGCGGTTGATACACCGAATGGCTTGGTCGTTCCGGTCATTCGCGATGTTGATCAAAAAAACGTGACCCAATTATCCGCCGAATTGCTGGAAAAAAGCGCCAAAGCCCGCGCTGGTAAGTTAATGCCTGCAGATATGCAAGGCGGCTGTATGACCATTTCCAGCCTCGGTGGGTTGGGTGGCACGGCGTTTACGCCGATTGTCAATGCGCCGGAAGTCGCTATTATAGGCATTACCCGCGCTGCGATGAAACCGGTTTGGGATGGGCAGGGCTTTATTCCGCGCTTAATGTTACCGTTGGATTTGACTTATGATCATCGGGTAATTGATGGCGCTGAAGGGGCGCGGTTTATGTCAGCAGTGATCCGCAATTTAAGCGACATTCGTCGTTTGTTACTTTAATCGGGGCGTAAAGTCATGGCAGAAACTATTCAGGCAGAAGTATTGGTATTAGGTGGTGGCCCCGGTGGGTACACAGCAGCGTTTCGCGCCGCTGATTTGGGCAAACAAGTGGTGCTGGTGGAACGCTATCCGGTGATCGGCGGTGTATGTTTAAATGTCGGCTGTATTCCGTCTAAAGCTCTGTTGCACATGGCGCAGTTGATACATGAGCTGGAAGAATTTAAACACTTTGGGTTGAATTACGGCGCGCCGGATTTTGATCTGGATAAAATCCGCAACTGGAAAGCCAGCGTCACTAAAACGCTCACCGATGGCTTAGCAAAGTTAGTTAAGCAGCGCAAAGTGACCTTAATCCAAGGTGTTGGGCAATTCACTGGAGCCAACAGCTTGGCAGTGCAAACCGCTGACGGCATACAAAATATTCAATTTGCACAAACGATTATTGCCGCAGGCTCGCAACCGACTAAAATCCCCGGCTTTCCTTATGACGATCCGCGTTTGATGGATTCTACCGATGCGTTGGATTTAAAAAGTATCCCTAAAAAAATGCTCATCGTCGGTGGCGGTATTATTGGCTTGGAGAT
>JABFRM010000048.1 GCA_013141155.1 Methylococcaceae bacterium
GGGGTAAATGTGCGCCGTCTGGGGTTATAAAGGTATTTTCAAGTAACTGTGCCACGTTAATGTTAGCGCGGGGCGGATGATTCATGGGCATGCAACCACTTAGAAAGGCGAGGGTTAATGAAAGTGTCAAGCTATAAAGCAATTGCATACGATAATGCCGAAAAAAGTATGGTAATCCTTCGATTATAACGCTTATAGGGAAATTAACTAATCGCGTGAATGATTTTTTATGATGGGCGCTGTTTAATCTGAAAAAATCAATTAAGTAAGTCTTATGTAAATAATCGCGCTTCGTGGTATTTTTAAGCGACTCAGCAACCGAGGCACCGCATGTTTTTTTTACATAGCTCCAATAAAACCGAAAATTTACTGGAACATTTATTGGCGGTTATCCAAGCCGCGCCGTTATCTTCGCCTTTTAGTAAAGAATTATTTTTGATTCAAAGTCAGGGTATGGAACGTTGGCTTTCGCAACAACTGGCGAGCCATTTAAAGGTTTGGGCAAATGCGGAGTTTTTATTTCCCAGTAAATTTTTTAGCAGTATTGCTGAGCGTTTATATAGTCGTTTGAATGATGCGGCGTTAGACCGTAATTTGATGTTATGGCGTTTTGAAAAATTACTCAGGCATTTGGATGATCCGGTTTATCAGCCTTTACGGCAGTATTTAAACGGTGAAAATCTGGAATTGAAACGCTTTCAACTGGCGCAACAATTGGCTAAAATTTTTGACCAATATCAAATCATGCGCCCCGATATGCTTAGCCGCTGGCAAGAGGGCGGTTGGTTATATCCAAACAATCCCACGGAACTTTGGCAACGCAAACTCTGGTTGGAAATAACCGCGACCATCGGCCGTAAACACCGTGGCAGCTTATGGTTAGACAGTATTGATACCTTACACAGTCACATTCCCGGGCATTTTTCAGGACAATTACCCGAACGCATTTCATTATTTGGGGTAAATACCTTACCGCCGCTGTTTTTGGCGTATTTGCACGCCTTATCGCAACATTGCGATTTACATTTATTTTTATTGAATCCCTCGCAAGAATTTTGGGCGGATATTGAAAGTAAGCGCCAACGTGCCAAAGCGGATACGGAAGAAGCCTTTACGGGTCATCCTTTATTGGCGGCACTCGGACAACAAGGGCGTGAGTTTCAGGACATGCTGCTAACCCAGACGCATTTTGATTTGGACTTAGACAGCTTTGAGCCAACTCCAGCGCATAAGCTGTTACAACAGATACAAAACGATATTTTATGTAATCAACTGCAAGCCACTCCGCCAGTAGCTGATCAATCCATCAGTGTCCATGCCTGCCACTCGCGGATGCGCGAAGTGGAAGTGTTAAGAAACCTCTTGCTGTACGCCCTGGAAACCGACCCCAGCCTTGAACTGCGCGACATCGTGGTGATGGCACCAGATATTCAAGATTACGAACCCTTTATTACTGCGGTATTTGCAGATATTCAATATGCGATTGCCGATCGTAGCTTGCGCTTAAGTAATGCGGCGCTGGATGCGTTTATCCGCTTTTTACAAATTAGCCAAGGTCGTTTTGGCTGGCAAAGTGTGCTTGACTTGCTGGAACAACCGGTGGTTTATCCCAGTTTTGATCTATCGGAAGACGATCTGGACTTACTAAAACACTGGATTCAAGCCACCAACGTGCGCTGGGGTAAATCTGCACAGCATAAAGGTGAACTGGGTTTGCCTGAGCTGAATCAAAACACCTGGCAGGCTGCCATCGAACGTTTATTGATGGGCTATAGCGTGGGTTCTGATGATGATTTTGTAGAAGGTATTTTGCCGTTTATTGACATCGAAGGTTCATCAGCGCAAGCCTTGGGTGGTTTGCATGATTTTGTGTGTTTGCTGTTTAAAGCCAGCGAGGAACTGCAACACCCACAACCCTTTAAAGTTTGGCATCAGCAACTGCTGGCTTATGCGGAGCAACTGTTGTTCGTCGCCGCAGCACAAGAACGCCAGCAGCTCAATGATTTACTCGCTGAATTCGCCGAAAAAATCGCACTGGTTAATAATGAACCTATCGCCGTCAGCGTGATTATCAGTTGGTTGGAAACCCGGGTATCGGAACAAAAATCTACGACCGGATTTCTAAGGGGGCAATTAACCTTTTGTTCGATGTTGCCGATGCGTTCTATTCCCTTTAAAGTCATTGCCTTATTAGGTATGAATGCGGGTGAATTTCCTAAAATGGATCGCCTGCCCAGTTTTGATTTACTCAAACTAGACTTTCGTAAAGGGGATCGTTCCAGTCGTGCTGATGACCGCTATCAATTTTTGGAAATTCTGCTGTCAACGCGGCAGCAACTGATTATGACTTATATTGGGCAATCCATTAGCCATAATCAACTTATTCCGCCATCAGTCGTTGTCAGTGAGTTATTGGAGGTGTTGACCGAACATTATCAACTACAAGATCTGATCACCTTGCAACCCTTGCAAGCCTTCAGCGCGCGCTATTTTGCGCAAGATACCCCCTTAATCAGCTTCAGTGCCGCCGATTGTGCAACCGCTATTGCCCTTAATCAGCCTAAAACCGCTCCTACATTTTGGTGGCAAGGTACTATTCCCGAAGCGGCTGAATCGGTTATTGAAATAGCCGACTTGTTGCGCTTTTACCAACATCCACAACGCTATTTTATGCAGCGACAATTAGATGTCCGCTTTAAAGGCATTACTGCCGATGACGAAGAGCGCGAACCTTTTAGCATAGCCGCCCTCGATGGCTACAGTATTCAACATGACTGGATTAATGCACGCTTACAACACGACAACTTGTCGTTGGCGAAATTACAAGCACAAGGTCTTTGGTTAGCGGGAAGTTGCGGGGAACTGGAATTTAATCGTCAACAACAAGCGATTGATGGGTTCGTTGCCTTGATACACAGCAAAAATTTGGGTACACGGGTAGCGGATTTGCCCATTGATATTCAAGTTGCCAGTATCCGCTTGCTGGGCATGACAACACAGCATTATCAACACGGGAGCTTGTTGTATCGTTACGCCAAGCTAAAGGGCAAGGACTTTATGGTCGCTTGGTTGCAGCATTTAATTGTTAACCAGGTTAAACCACAAGTCACCCATTTGCTCAGCACCGATGTCGATATAACGTTTTTGCCGGAACACTGTCAAAGCGATCATTTAACGCAATGGTTAACCCTCTACCAGCAAGGCTTGCAACGCCCCGATGTTTTTTTTGTAGAACCCGCGTTTGCTTATATTCAACAAGCCAGTAAATTACAGCAACAAAATACCGCCTATAAGCCTGCCCTAGAATACGCGCTTGAGTCATTAATGCGGGCTGTAGAACAGGCTTATGAACCTGAGTTGCAACGGTTATATCAACATCAAGGTGAGTTAAGTGCAGTGTTGGGGGATGAGTTTGAACGCATTTGTCAAACCCTGCTATTGCCGATCTGGCAGGGAGTACAGGACTGCTGAGGCTTTTCCGATAAAAATACGGCACGACGATTTTTAAGAAGCGGTGTTTTTAGCATCCCCATAATACTAATTTTGCTGCTCGTTAGGTTAGTATGCGAACGACATAACCCTTCAATTTCTTTGGCTTATTGACCATGAGTATCTACACAAATTTAGTTAGGTGTCATTCCGGCTTCCCTGCCGGAATGACGATTGTGTAGATACTTATGCTTATTGACTCAATGTCACCGCCAAGCGCTGCCCAATGCGCCGTCCTTCCCGTACCGCATAATTAGTGCCGCGATCTTCGGGATAAATCTGCGCCATGGAACACACATGAAAGCCCGATACCGGCCCATCTTCTGCGGGAATCAAGCGGCTGTAGTGCTTTTCCACTACAGGCTGTGACCATCTGGCTTTCCAAACATGATGGCGTTGAATCCAACTGCGTTCAAAGCTGGTAAACATTTTTTGCAAATGCGGCAGGGCGAACTCCAGTACCTCATCGGCGCTCATGGTATAGAGTTTTTCGGTGTGCGGCAGGTATTTTGATAAATAGACAATATGCCGACCGCCGTAGGTTTCAGCGCGTTCAAAATTGGTGTGTTCGATTACCGCGACAAATGGAAAGCTCGGATCGTTGACATTCAACCAGTAGGTGCTAGATAAAGAACGATCAAGCTCCAGTACCAAACAGACGTTGGAGAGGTAGTTGATGCGGTTGAGTTGCGCTAAGTATTCAGCCGATGCCCAGCTTTTGCTCATCTCCGCAATGAGCGGCAAAGCCACGGTAGCGATAACCGTATCAGCCGTGATGGTGCCATTTTCGGTTTGCAACTGCCAGCGGTTGTCGATGGATTCTATCGAGGTGACAGCGGCATTCAGTTCGATGTGTCCGCCAAGCTCTTTAATACGCGCAGCCAAGGCTTCTGCCAAAGCGACAAAACCACCTTTAAAATAGGCGAGGCGTTCTTCGCCGCCTTTGCCACGGCTGCCACCGCGTAGTTTAAGTTTATTCCAAAACCAGACCGCAGAAATTTGTTCCGCGACGGGGCCGAATTTACCATTGAGCAAAGGTTCCCATACGACGCGGTAAACACTTTCGCCGCCCAGTTCTTTTAGCCATTCTGCGGCGGTTTTGTCTTCCAACTCTTGCCAGTTTTTGACGCGCCGCGCTCGTAACGCCAGCAATCCTAAACGGATGCGGTCAATAAATGATAGCGGCGTGAAGTTCAATAAATCCCAGGGTGTAGACAGCTTAAAAAAGTTGTTGGCATAATAAACGCCGGTGTTGGTGGGGTTAATGGTCACCTTGTCGTGCAATCCCAATTCTTCAATCAACTGCATCACATGAATATCGTTGGTAAACCAGTGATGGTAAAAACGATCCAGCTTTTCGCCGCCGACATCAAAAGCCGCCGCCAGACCACCGATTTCAGCTTCTGCTTCCAAAACGGTGACGGGGATGCCTTGTTTCGCTAATTCGTAAGCCGCAGAAAGGCCCGTAAACCCGCCGCCAACAATGGCAACGCGGGTGTTATGTTTTAAAGTCATGTGGGAGTTCCAGAGTTTAATAATTTAGTTGGTTTAAGTAATAGATATAAACCGCCAACCACAGTTGGGGGTAACCATAATATGATATGCACCAGTAAGGCATAAGCGGTGGCGACTGTTTCAGGGTTATTTAAAGCGGTCATTGCCCTGACAATAAAATAATCGAAAGTGCCAACATAGCCGGGCGTGCTGGGGATTAAGGTTGCCAGCGTTCCAACCGGTAAGGCCAACCAACTGGCATTGGGCGCAGGCAGTGCCGACAAGGCAATTGCGGAATACAAAAAAACCCCGCCTTCTGCGAGCCACGCCGCCAGTGACCAGCCAATAAGATTACTCATGATGCCCGCACCCGACAGATGCTGTAAGGTCTCTAAAGCATTTTGAATCCAGTGTCCCAGTTTTTCACCAAAACTGGGTGCAAAACGCGTGATCGTGCGGCTAATTAGGTTTGCTAAAGGCATGAATAGGTGGGGGAAACACAGCACAATCAAAATGAGCAACGCCAATAAAATCAGGGCTGCCGTGCCGACACCAGCAAAACGATTGGCATCTAAACCAAAATAGCCTAATGCGCCACCTAATAGTAACAAGACCATCAGCAAATCGAGCAGGCGCTCGACAAATAAGGTTGCCAATACTGTGCTAGAATTGCTGCCCAATTGCTTGTTGAAAGCGAAGGTACGCATCACGTCACCAGCACGAAAAGGTAAGACATTGTTGGCAGCAAAACTTGCCAGCAAAGGCCCTGCGCAGTCTAACCAACGCAATTGCGGATTATCCCGCTTGAGCATTACCTGCCAACGCGCAATACGACAGGCATAGCCAACCATAAACGCCAAGGTCGCCGCCAGCAAGATTTCAAGTCTGGCACTGGCAAACAGCTTCATTAACTCATTAACATCCAGTTTTCGGATGATCAACCACATAAAGCCACTGGCGCATAGTAGCCCTATGCTGAGCTTAATAAACTTCACTGATGTTCCGCAGGGCTACGCGAATAGATGGGTCCTTTTTCGGGAAAACCGAGATATTCCTGTACCACGTATAGTGGTCTGCGTTTTACTTCGTTATAAATGCGCCCAATATATTCACCTAAAATACCCACACAAATCAACTGTACGCCGCCTAAAAATAACACCGCAATCATCAGGGTTGTCCAGCCGGCTACCCAGATGTCGGTAAATATCCGTAAATACAACGCATACACAATACCAACCAGCGAGATGCTCGCCACTAACAACCCAAGCCCAATCGACAATTGCAGCGGCTTGGTCGAAAATGACAAAATACCGTCAATGGCAAATTTGAGCATTTTACGCAGCGGATATTTGCTTTCTCCCGCAAAGCGCTCAGCGCGTTTATAGCCCAGTTTGATTTGTTTAAAGCCCACCCAGCTCACCATGCCGCGCACAAAACGATCCCGCTCTGGCATCGCCCGCAAGGAATCCACCACTGCGCGGCTCATCAGGCGAAAATCGCCGGTATCCAAAGGGATGGCTACATCAGATAATTTATTAAGAAAACGATAGAAGGTTCGCGCTGTCGCCAATTTAAACAAGGATTCACCCGGACGCTCGGTACGGGTGCCATAGACCACATCATAACCTTCCCGCCATTTGGCAATCATTTCGTGCATCACTTCTGGCGGGTCTTGCAAATCGGCATCAATCACCACCACCGCATCGCCATGTGCCGCGTCGATACCGGCGGTTACCGCGATTTGATGCCCGAAATTACGCGCGAAAAAAACCACTCGAAAGCGGCTATCTTCCGCCGCATAAGCACGCAGCAGGGTAGTGGTTTGATCACGACTGCCATCATCAATAAAGATAAATTCAACATCCAGGTTCACTAAATGGGTAGCGAATTCTTTAAGCCGTTTAATGGTTTCACCAATAACGGCTTCTTCGTTAAAACAGGGAATAACAATTGACAATAGATGTTGCTGTGAATCATCGATTGGGGTTGTGGGTGAGGTACGCAGTTCCAATGCTATTCCTTAGGTGATTTTTCGGTGTTCAAACCAGATAGTGACTGAATAATACCTTAAAATGAGCGGAATAGAAATGCGCGGCTTTTAAGTATTAATTTCAAAGCGTGGCGGTGCCTAAGTCGCTTTTAAATGCGTAGTGTTTAAATTTTTTTAATGTTAGCTTATATCATTCAACGCTTTAAGCGTTTACGAATGCACGTCACTGGGCTATCGATTATGCAGTAAAATAGCATTCCAACCACAATACGGACAACACCATGGCTAGTATTACTTTTCAAGGCAATCCGCTACACACTTCGGGTGAATTACCCAAGATCGGCAATACAGCGCCAGATTTTAGCTTAGTCACTGGCAAATTAACGGATGTCACCCTCGCCAATTACGCGGGAAAAAAGAAATTGCTGAATATTTTACCCAGCTTAGATACACCAACCTGCGCCGCTTCTGCGCGTAAATTTAATCAAAAAGCCTCAAATCTGGATGGCACCGTGGTACTGGTTATTTCAGCCGATTTACCCTTTGCACAAGATCGTTTTTGTAGTATTGAAGGCTTAAAAGCGGTTATACCTTTGTCCACTTTTCGTTCAAATTTTGCGCGTGACTATGGCGTCTTGTTAACCGACAGTGTTTTGGCGGGTTTAACCGCACGAGCCATCATTATTATTGATGAACAGGATAGGGTTATCTATACCGAATTAGTTGCCGAGATTGCCCACGAACCAAATTATGAAGCTGCTTTAGCCGCACTCGTGTAAACGCTATAAGCTTAAGTAACAAAGCTAACGTTCTCAGGAATATATTGTGACTCAGGGCATGAGTGTCTAAAACAAGTTTTGAGTACCCGCATTCCGGCAGGGATGCCGGAATCCAGTCACAGGGAGAGCATGGCGAGGGTTTTGAAAAATGGTCTAGCAAATAAAATAAAGCAAGCACTTATACTCCGCCACA
>JABFRM010000275.1 GCA_013141155.1 Methylococcaceae bacterium
ATCTGTAGGTGCAATTCAAATGAAGAATCGAAGTAACTACCTTAAATAATAAAGCAATTTCCATGCCATATAGTAATTATTGATTTTTAAATTATTAAAATCATATATATAGACATTTTTTTAAATTTAAACAGCGTTTTTTGTAATTTTTAAAAATAGGTCATTTGACGCACTTTTGTGTCATTTCACGCATTTTGTGTCATTTGACACACTTTGTGTTTGTTGGTGGGTGTTATGTGAAAGGAGATAACCAGAAGTGATGGCGACAACAGCGGTGAAAGGTAAAGATGAGATCGCAAGGTTGGCCTAAAAATGGCGTTTGGAAAAATGTGGGTGGTGGGAACATGATCAAGCAAAGAGGGGTTTTCCGCAGTGCAGGAGAGATAATTTGCTGCGTTAGCGGCGAACACGGTGGAATAAGGGGGTGATGTAAGCTATTGGGATTAAATATAAAGAGTGGTTGCCAGTGGCTGGCAACCACTCAGTTTTCATTAAGCAGCTAGTTGCTGTTGTTTACGACGGCCAAGACCTATTAAACCAACCAATGCACTCCCTAATAGCCAGGCTGCGCCAGGTACGGGCACCACGCTGAATGAATGCGTATCAATTGTGTAGGCCAGCGCAGAACCTGTGGCTCCGCCATGCGCACCGACGATCAGCGTATAGTAACCCGCTAAGCCATCGTTAAGTGTACCTAAAAGCCCGTCCGTTTTGCCCCATTCAGTTGCATCCATTATCAGTGAATAGGTCAGTGTAGAAGTCGTGGTGCTTTGCGAAGCTGCCCATAGCAAAGTTGAATCACCAATGCCTAGGCTTGAGCCTTGTACACCGGCATCATTGGGATTAAACGCAGCGGTACGGCTTGCTGTGCTTGAAGTGTCGGAACCGCGATATAACGCTACATCCAACAATGCGTTGGGATCGTTTAGGACATTCCAAGCATTATCTCGATTTACAGTGAAGTCAATTTGATAATGCCCGCCTGAAGCGGCAGAAGGTGTAGTCACATTGAAAATATTGTTGTTGGTGCCTGTGCTGGCGTGAATCAAGTTGTAATCCAAGCCACCCGAAGTGCTGCCCGTTTGCCAGGAATTGCCGCCAACGGCAACATAAGGATGATCCGTTGCTGTTCCAGTCGGTAGTTGAGCGCCCCAAACGGCAGATGCGTCCTGGGTAGCATAAGCCTTCCATAGGCTGTTAGCCGTGGTGGCGGAAGTTCCGGTCAGATTGTTGCGGGTGGTTTGCGCAATCACGGTGCCATCATGATGACCGTGATACAAATTATACGGCAAGGCACCTGTGTAGTCGGCGGGAAGTCCTCCAGTGCCGGGAATATTCGCATTAACAGCGCCCGCAACTCGGCCACCCACGCCCACTGGCGCATAACCGGCAGTATTTGAAACACCGTCGGTGTTGTTGACGCTATCGCCGATGGTGAGGCCTGCCCCAGTGAGATTGTAAGTTTGATGCGCGAAAGCCGCAGGGGATAACACCAACACGGCCGCGACCGAGGCTGAAACACTGAGTAATTTTGTGATTTTTTTCATAGGGATGTTCTTAAAGTTATTGTTTTGAGCCAATGCTAAATAAGGATTGCGAATGGCTGACCAGTCCAATCATTCATTTTTGCGCTTAACGTACAGTAAATTGGCACTATCGTAAGGCATTAACGAGTTACCAACGGATGACTATTGAAAATAAGCTATAGCTATTATTCTGCTGAGTCATCGTAGTAGATAAAGCAAAAAATATGCCAACAGATAGTTAGTCCTTAACATAATGAAGCATAAGTTATTTTAATTAAAGCTATTAATAGTCTTTTAATAAACTATGTTAAATAACGCATAAAATTTTAAATATAAGTTATATGACGGATTAATTGACGTCCTGATGATGGTGAAACCAAAAGAATCTTGCGCGCTAGCTTGGCAGCGGCTCAACTACCGTTCTTGAACCGGCAGGGATAGTTTTTATTTTGGCAAGCCGTCATCGTGGCAGTCATTTAATTTTAAGACGTGTGCGATTGGCTTGTATGTTAAGAGTATTGGACTGTGTACATGGATTAAAAATTGATTGTGTCAATTGACGTGTTTTAAAAACATAGGGTATGTCAAATAACGTATTTTAAAGAGTAGAACCCATATTTTTAAGTCTTAAGCTTTGCCGTCCATTTGTTAATCACTGTGATGTGTAATCTTAATGCTATGTTTTATAAGTAATAAAATTAGGTATAATCGGCAGGCATTAAGTTTATTGCTTGGCTGGCATAATTTTTGCATTATTATTAAGGTAGTAATCAGCATGGCTGTAAAACACGCAGTCAAAAAAATTGTAATATTAACCTTGTGTTCTACTGCGTCGCGGTGACACACCAATTGGGAATAAAATTATGCAAAGAAAAACCGTCGTTTCTTTATTATCAAGTGCCAGCACTTTATTGTTGGCAGGCTCTTTACAAGCGGGCGAAGTTAAATGGGCAGATCCATTACCCAATACCGCAGGTGTTAAAGCAGCCGATGCAACACCGGCAACCCCAGCAACACCTGCTGTTGATGCTATTCCAGCGACAGCGACTTCGCCTGCTGTTCCTGCCGTCCCCGCAAAACCTGCCGCTGATGCAAAACCGGCTGTCGTTGGTGTTCCTGCTACTGGCGGTATTGGCTATGAATGGACGGTTACCCTGGGTAACAACGATTCTGCTGATTTTACCGGCAGCGTGGGTGCTAAAAGTTCTTATGAGCCGACCTTTAAAGCGCCAGAATTTGCCTGGACACATACGACCGATTTCGTTGCGCTAAATCTGACCGCAGACGCTAAGGTCAGCATAATGGTGACCCGTCAACAGGGCGTGACCGATGCCTCAGTGGATAAAACGACCAATGCGTTAGTGCTTAAAGAAGCCGGTAATTTATTGAACCCTGTGGTGGCGGTTTGGAAAAATTGGGAAGAATCCGGTGTGGAAACTGGCAGCTTTAACCCGCTGGGTAAAACCAGTTGGATGAATGAGTTGGCTTATGTAGGCATCGCGTATGCAGATAAAGGTCAGAGCATGATTATATACACGGTTGATTTACCCAAAGGTAAATATACACTGAATATTGGTGGTGCCAATGCGTATGAGCCGAATGGCTGTGCCGCAACCAATGCCGCTTGTTATACCGGTACGCATGGTTATCGCGTTGAAATAACAACCGGAACTGGTGCGGTAGACCACATGCATTAATTGTGTCTATTTCGGTTATTCACGGAACGCCCCTCACCCCGTTGTTCAGTTTTAGTGTTCTACCCAAACTAACGGGGCAGTTATTGATTGATAGGTATCTGGTTAAGTCGGCTCTCTCCCGACCCGGTGGTATCTGATTGATAGTCTCTTTTTGAAACAGGCCGCAAGGTATTTGCGGCCTGTTTATTTATCGCATCTTCTGTTCACTTAATTTTATTCTCGGTAGCATTATGTTCAAGATCCTACAGTCCAAATCAGGCAGTAACTTTGTCTTCTTACTCATGGTCGCATCGCAGGGTGCCAGTGCGAATGAGGCGGTGTTATCGGAAAACTTACAACTCACCGTGCCGTCTTTGCGCTATCAAACTAAAGCAGCGCCAGACCAATGGTTATGGGCAAACCTGCAATACTTGCCCAGCCAAGATGGCAGAATTTTATTCACCGTCAAAGATTACGGGCAAACCACTCCTAACAACACCCCCGCTTTACTGCCGCTCGCGAGTATCAGCGACCAAGGTGCGCCGCAAATATCCACCTTAACTAGCGATGCCGCAACGCTGAGCTTTAAGGCCAGCACGCCACTCGCTTGCTCGGTGGTTTATGGCACGGATCGTCAGTTTGGTTTCGTTGCAACTGATCTCAATATGAACGGCGGCGCACTCACCGAACATCGCCCCATCATGACGGGCTTAAAGCCCAATACGGACTATTTCTATCGCTTACAAGGCTCTGCATCTAACGGTAATCTGTATGCGAGTGACATTGGGTCATTTCACACACCTGACGCAGCGCCCACCACGCGTTTCAATTACGCTGCTCTAGCGAACGGTGCAAGCATCAGCAAAGTCAGTAGTAATTTTGGTGCTGTCAGCAATGATAAAACTTGGGGCGCTAACAGTGCGATTGATGGCTCAAGTGCAACGGCATGGTCATCTAATGGCGATGGTAATAACGCTGCCATTGAAATCAATTTGGCGAAAACTACTGCCATCAGCACCGTGGAGGTATGGTCGCGGGCGGTGAGTGACGGCACGGCTATTATTCGCAGTTTTACGTTGACGGTCGATTCTGGGCAGGTGTTCGGACCGTTTACGCTGCCGGGTACGGACAAGGCTTATGGCTTTTCAGTCATTGCAACGACGCAGAAACTGCGCTTAAACGTGGTGGATAGCACGGGTGGCAATATCGGATTGGTTGAGCTGAGTGTGTATTAAGCTACAAAAAACCTCCCCATTCATACCACCCCAATCATTTTTGTAAACCGCAGGTAAGATATGCCCAAAACCAACCACACCCAATTCGCCCTAATCGCCTTGTTAGTTACAGGAATTTTAACAGGACTCTACCAACAACTACTCGCGCCGAATTTTAATCAACCCCGCGTCACGGGTCATGGTAATCCGGCGACCTTGACGCAACATTATCTCAATTGGAAAGCCGCTTACGAGCGCAATAACGGCGCTGAAGTATTGACCTTGGCGCTGGGTTTTAGCCGCGCGTTTTCGGATGAAGCCACCCCTGCCAGCGGTAACGCGCAACTGAATTTGCTGAATGGCAATTTAAACGTGACCATACAAGGTTTGGCGCAAGGCAAAACCTATGCCTTCTGGCTAGTCGGCGGCAATAGCATCACTAAACCCGATAGCGTGCAGAAAAAAATCGGCACGTTTAGCAGTACCGGTGAGCAAACCACTTTTACGGCACAACTGGAACGTGAAGCGTTGCAGAATTTCGCCATCAATCGCGTCACCATCACTCCCGCTGAACAAGCAACTGCCAGCCCTGCGATTTTAGTAGGTACACCTGGTTTTTTTCAGCGGCTTTATTATGCCGATGCTTTATGGTCGTCAGTCGGCGTAGGGCAGTTGGCGCAAGCGCCTCAGCCATTACAACCGTTTAGCTTTTTGTTGCCTAAGCCTGCCTTCGCGGCGACCACGATGGATCTGATGAAAGTGATGGGCGATCAAGTCGCGATTGGGCGTGATTTATTCATGAACGAAACCTTTAAGGGCAATGGCAGAACCTGTACCACTTGCCATCGCTTGGATAACAACCACACTATTGACCCTAAATACATCGCCAAGTTACCTGCCAATGATCCGTTATTTGTAGCTGAAACTAATCCTGATCTTAAAGAGCTTGAAAATTCAAAATTACTGCGGCAATTTGGCTTGGTGCTGGCGAATGTTGATGGCTTTAATCGCCCAGGTGTGTTTCGCGGTGTACAGCATACTTTGGCGCTCGCCACTTCGATTACGCCAGAGTCTGATAAAGAAGGCAAATTTATATTGAACGCGCTGGGCTGGGCTGGTGATGGTGCGCCAGGGGACGGTTCTTTAAGATTGTTTGCCGCAGGAGCAGTTATGCAGCACATGCCGAAAACCTTGAAGCGCGTGGCGAACGTTGATTTTCGCCTGCCTAACGATGTGGAGCTGGATGCGCTGGAAGCGTATATGTTGTCACTGGGGCGTGTGCAAGATTTTGATTTGGATAAAATGTATTTTTCATCGCCCGTGGTGCAACGCGGCAGGGAGCTGATGCACAGTAAAGATCAAGGCACAGCGCAGTGTAAAGGCTGCCACTTTAATGGCAGTGCTAACAGTTTTACCACTTTTCAAAACGGTAACCGCGATACCGGCGTGGAAAATATGCCTGAAAATCCCGCGCGTTTGACGTGGCAACCGATGCCAGTGGATGGTGGTTTAGGTAAAAATGAGCGTAAAAATTGTGGTTGGGATAAAAAACAAACCTGCTATGGCAATGGTGAATTCAATGTCACTACCTTGATTGAGGCTGCCGATACTGCACCATTCTTTCACAATAACTCGGTGAATACCATTGAAGAAGCCGTGGCGTATTACAACAGCAATGCGTTCCGTGATTCGCCTGGCGCAAACCCGATTGATCCTGCGCTGATTCCACCTCGAACCGTGTGTGACCGTTGTACGCACTTGGAAAGCACGCAAGTGGTATCGGTGGCATTGTTCCTGCGTACGATTAACGCCATGGAAAACATGCGGAGTTCTTACGAAATGGTCAAGCAGGTTAAGCAGCTTGATCTGGTGTCTGGGCGTGAAATTTTAAGCTTGGCGATGGCGGATATTGAGGATGCGATTGAGGTGCTGGAAGGTGGGCAGATTATTGCCAATCCCGAAGCGTTAAAGCTGTTGCGCCAAACGTTGCTGACTGAGCAATCGGCGTTGGAGCAGATATTGACTTCATCGCGAAATAGCTTGTTAGATGATGCTTATCAAACCAAGCTGCAAGCTTACAATTCGTTATTAACTACGCCACCACCGCCAAAACCGGTGAGTTAGCAGTTATTCGTCGCAAAACTATACCTGATTAGTCAGATGCTTCAGCCAGTACCAAAAGGTTCGTTATTCCGGCAGGGATGCCGGAATCCAAAGCCATGGATGGTAACTTTCCAGTACCCTACCGTTCGATTTAGGCACGATGCCAAGTCATACATTCACATCCATGTGACTGGATACTGGCATCCCTGCCAGTATGACGGGGTTGGCTGAAGCATCTGGCTAATCAGGAAGTATATATACACGCATAAGGATCAATAATGACTGCTACAAAATTTTTAAATGTTACCGTTACACCTTCCGCCTTAGTGGCCTGCTTAATGCTGCAAGCATCACCCTCGAGTGCCACGCCTTATGCTTACACCACCCTCAATGTGCCAAGCGCAACCCAAGGTACGGTGGCTTATGGCATTAACGCCGGCGGACAAGTGGCGGGGGTATTTTATGATGATAAAGGCAGTCATGGCTTTATCTATAATGGCACCGACTATACCACGCTGGATGCGCCGAAAGCGACCAACGGCACTTTCGCCTACGGCATCAATGCCAAGGGTCAAGTCGTAGGAGATTATGTCGATGGCACAGGTAAGCATGGCTTTGTCTATGATAACGGCAGCTATACCACACTCGACAATCCCAATGGTTTTGACACCAACGCCACTGGCATCAACAACAACGGGCAAGTGACGGGTAATTTCCGCATCGGTACGACGGGCATTTATGGCTTTATGTATGACCTTGCCAGCAACACTTACACCACGCTTAGCCATCCAAAAGCCTCAGCGGGTAATACCAGCGCGACAGGGATCAACGATAACCGCGAGGTCGCAGGCTTTATTTACAATACCGGCGCACATGGCTATGTTTACGACGGCAAAGAGTACACCATTTTCAATGTGCCGTTAGCCGCCTTGGCGGGTACGTTTACTTATGGTTTGAATAACACGGGGCAATTCGTTGGCGTTTACTATGACAGCAAAGGTTTGGTAAATAGCTTCGTGTTTGATGGCAGCCAATATGAGCCACTCATCTCGCCGAACGCAAAAACCACTTTGGCGAATGGCATCAACGATAGTGGTCAAATCGTCGGCTACACGACCAACGCCACCGGCAGTCATGGCTTTATCGCCAGACCGATGTTAGTGCCCAGCATTGCCACGCAACTCGCTTTCCGCAACCTGCAACCCGTTTACAAAACAGGCGAAACCTTCAATCTAACCTTGCAAGAACAAATTCGTGTCCGCACACAAGCATTAGATCTTTGGGTGGCGGTCATGTTGCCCAATGGTGAGTTA
>JABFRM010000312.1 GCA_013141155.1 Methylococcaceae bacterium
GCGATGATTCAAGCTGTTTTGGGACGCTACCCGATAAATCCCAATTTTGATGCACATCAATGGCAATGCCACTATGGGTGCCATAAATTGCAAATAATCCAAACACCACAATCATAATCAAACGATACCGCCATTTTGATTCTGCTTGTTGGATCGACCTTCGGAACCCCTTAAAGCGTAAGGCAACCAGCCAAACAATAATGCCGAAAAGCAGCCGTGGCAGCAATATACTGATGACACTAAACCAATGAATCCAAATCGTCACATCCAATAAATCCATACCATGTTTCGCAAAAAGTTTAAGGGCTAAGTTTTAATTATGGCTATTTTCACGTTACAAATCCGACTGTTTAGCGATAAAATTCCGCAGTTTGACATTTAATCCATTCGGTTAAGCCTATATTCAGGATAATCAACATACCCTGATAAGCGTGGACGAAGCACCGACCTCCAAATGCTTATACTAGGGGGAACTGGACTATTTTAAACCTTGAGGATAAAAAAATGAAAACTGTCTCGTTAGTTTCGATGAGCCTTATGCTACTAACACTGGCGCATCCAGTATTTGCCGCGGAAAGTGATATTCAGCCTAAAATTTACGACGGTATAAAAACAACTACCCAGGAATGGCCGTCGATGGTGTCATTAGTTAAAAAAAATACGTCTAAATTAAACTGCGGCGGCACATTAATTGCGAAAAACTGGGTCTTAACCGCCGCACACTGCGTTTTTGATAAAAAAACTAAACATGTGGTATCGGTGGATGCGTTTGACATACTGATTAATCGCACCTTATTAAGTTCACAGGCCGGGGAACGTATTGCGATTGCCAGTATTGATGTGCATAATGCTTATGCTGCTTCAGCAAACAACAACAGCTTTGATCATGATATTGCCTTGATCAAATTAAGTCGCTCATCTACAGCAACACCTATTGAAACTTTATCACGATATAGCGATCAAGATTATGTCGGCAATACTGCGACAGCTTTAGGTTGGGGCGTCACTGATTTTACAACTGAAATTCTCAGCGAGCAATCGGATACGTTACAAAAAGTGGCTTTGCCCATTATCAGTAACGCAAGCTGTTTACAAAAATTTGCAAGCATAACCGATAACATGTTGTGCGCAGGTTTCGCATTGGAAGGCAAAGATACCTGTAGTGGAGATAGTGGTGGATTGTTAGCCATATTTGATAAGACAAGTAATACTTGGCGGCAAGCCGGTATCACCAGCTTTGGAAATGCCAACGCTTATTGCGGTTATTTGAATACCTATGGCGTTTATACTCGGGTGAAAAATTATAAGCGCGGTATTTCCAGTATGATCTGTTCTGCCGAAGAAATACCCAAAGCGCCCACTGTGCAAAAAACAGTTGCGGGTAGCTTCGTTAATTTAACTTGGAACACTTCAAACCTGAATGCCAAATATCTTATTACTTATACTGCACATAACCAAAAAAACTATCATGATATTGAGATGAATCAACAAACTGACTTTTCAATCACCTTACCTAAAGGCAGTGATTATGATGTTTGGATCACGGCATACCAAGGGAATTGCGTTAGCGACTATTCAAATACCGAACGCGTGACGGTTCTTTAAACAATAGCAACACCTGTCAGATAAACAGTCTTTATCCATAAATTACTTATCGGGAATGGCTAGACCGCAAACTGTCATGGTTTCTGATTACTTAGCAAGCTTTGTTTTCAGCCGCTGATGGTGCGCTTCTTCGCCATACCCACAACATACCCTCATGGAACATTTAAAATGAATACGCATAAACTTATACTGCTCATCAGTTGTACATTAACATTGCTGCATGGCTGCTCTGTTTATCAGGCCGCCCACGCGCCAGATCCGGTGGAATATAAGGCAGTAAAGCTTGGCAGCACGCGCACGGAAACCATTGCTACGCTCGGCTATCCCAAAATGACCGATCAAAAAAATAATCAAAAAATTGATACCTTTGAATTTCAAGATGGCTATCATGCAGCATCAAAAGCACGCATCGTGCTGTATCTGGCAGGGGATGTGTTTACTGCGGGGCTAGCTGAATTTATCTTCTGGCCATTAGAAGAGAATGTGTTTGACGGACAGCAGTGTAAAGGCACTGTTACCTATGATGTCAATAATTCGGTAATAGGCTATGACCTTAAAGATAATGACGGCGAAGAATTGATGTCTTCACCCGTCGCTACTGTAAAAGATTAATCATGGACGCCATCCAATCTCCCCAAAAACTGCATCAGCATCTTTACGTCCAAGTACTGACCGCCATCACGCTCGGCATTTTGATTGGCTATTTTTATCCTGATACGGCAGTAACCCTAAAGCCGCTGGGTGATGGCTTTATCAAGCTGATTAAGATGATTATCGCACCGATTATTTTTTGCACGGTGGTGTCGGGCATAGCAGGCATGCAGGCACTGGATAAAGTCGGGCGGGTTGGCATTAAGGCGCTGCTCTATTTTGAAGTCGTCAGCACCCTGGCGCTGATTATCGGCTTATTGGTAGTGCATATTATTCAACCTGGCGTGGGAATGAATATTGATGCCAGCACCTTGGATACCAAAAGCCTAACCGCTTATACCGACGTGGCAAAAAATCACAGTATAGTTGAATTTCTGCTCAATATTATTCCCAGCAGTGTTGTTGATGCCTTTGCCAAGGGCGATATATTACAAGTGCTGCTGTTTGCGTTGCTGTTCGGCTTTTCGCTTGCGGCTATGAAAGAAACCGGTGCGGAAGTGCTGGTCTTCATCAACAAAATTTCACAGGTGCTGTTCGGCATCGTCGAAACCCTCATGAAGCTGGCACCGATAGGCGCTTTTGGCGCGATGGCGTTTACCATTGGCAAATACGGTATCGCATCCTTGCTGCCTCTGGCAAGCTTAATGGGCAGCTTTTACCTAACCTGTTTGGTGTTTATTTTTGGCATCCTCGGTTTGATTGCGCGGTTCACGGGTTTTAGCATTCTGCGCTTTATTATTTACATAAAAGACGAGTTATTAATCGTGTTAGGCACTTCCTCTTCTGAGTCAGTACTACCACGCATCATGGCCAAGCTGGAACACTTAGGCTGTTCTAAATCGGTGGTTGGGTTGGTGATTCCTACCGGCTATTCTTTTAACCTTGATGGCACTTCGATTTATCTGGCAATGGCAGCAATTTTTATTGCCCAAGCGACCAATACGCCATTGACCCTAACCCAGGAATTAACCCTGCTCGGGGTGTTATTGCTGACATCCAAAGGTGCTGCTGGCGTTACCGGTAGTGGTTTTATAACCCTCGCAGCCACCTTAGCAACCGTGCCGACCATTCCAGTCGCCGGATTAGCGTTGATCCTCGGGATTGACCGTTTTATGTCCGAAGCCAGGGCATTGACCAATTTAATAGGCAACGGCGTGGCAACCATCGTTGCGGCGAAATGGGAAAATGAACTGGATCAACAACAACTCCATGCACAACTTAACGCCAAAATTACCACCCAAAATCCAAACAATCATTAAATTTTCTTAAATGGCAACATCGCCGTGGCATCAGCTTTATATTGCTGTACCGCAGCCTTTTCCCGCCTGATAAAATCTGCAATCGCCTTGGCAAATTCTGGGTGTTGAATCCAATGCGCCGAATAGGTTGTCACCGGCGCAAAACCACGCGCAATCTTATGCTCCCCTTGCGCGCCGGAATCAAAACGCTTTAAACCCTGCGCAATACAATAATCCAGCCCTTGATAATAACAGGCTTCAAAATGCAAAAAATGATATTCCTCAAAACAGCCCCAATAACGCCCATACAACGTGTCTGCACCGATAAAACTGAGTGCCGCACCGATATAACGATTGGCTTTCAGTGCGAAAATCAATAACACTTGTTCCGGCATGGACTGGGCAATTTGTTTGAAAAAATCGAGATTTAAATACCCAGGCATCCCATGTTTTAAATAGGTCATTTGATAAAATTGAAAAAACACCTGCCATTGGGTTTCGGAAACCTGCTGACCGGCTAAGGTTAAAAACTCAATGCCTTGTTCGCGCACCTGCTGCCGTTCACGGTAGGTATTTTTGCGTTTGCGTGAAGTAAACGCGTCGGTGAAATCCTGAAAATCACGATAATGTTGATTAAACCACTGAAACTGCACACCTTCACGCACCATTAACCCCAAGCTACTCAGTTGCTCGATTTGCGAAGGACTGGAAAAAAGACAATGCCAAGAAGATAGCTTAAGCGCAATCAACTGTTGCTTAAGCGCGGTAACCAGCCCCCCCAAAACCGCAGCTTCATCTATGCCTTTTTTAAACAAAATTCGCTGTGCCTGACAGGGGGTAAACGGCACCGCCGTTAAGGCTTTCGGATAATAATCCAAACTGTGTTGCTGGTAGGCATTGGCCCATTGCTGATCAAAAACAAATTCCCCTTGCGAATGATATTTAAAGTATAGCGGACACACGGCAACCAATTCTGCCTCGGCATAAACCAGTAAATGCTCCGGTTGCCAGCCAGTTTTCCTACTAACCACGCCGCTTTGCTCCAGCGCCATTAAAAACTCATGCCTTAAGAAAGGATAATCGGTTCCCGTGAGCTGATTCCACTGTTCAGCCTTAATCTCGCTGATGCTGGAAATGAATTCAATATTCATGCAGAAAAGCCTTCAACCGATAGGGAATAGCATTAAGAAACGGTAAGCACAAGCTTGCGAAGTAATATAACGGTCGCTGCTGCTACAAAATGTGCAACCACTATTGATATTAAAATCATTTCCTCAAACCAATAGCCGACCACTCACCCACCTGATCACCGTCATCAACCAAGGTTACCGTAAAGGTATCCGGTAATGTCGGCATATTAAATTTCAATATTGACCACCCTAACGAAAGCGGCAATGGGTACTGTTTGCTGCTTTCACCATTAATCCATAAATACTGTTTGCCAACCGTGGCGCCAGAACGATAATACACAGCATCGCCACGCTTAATAGCTAAAGTAATGCTGCCAGTATCTGCATCTGAGTGGTTAAAACTACCGATTACTTGATACACGTTAAATTGCGATTTTTGTTCGTCACCCCCTAGCCAAGTATTTTTGCCGTCGATAGCTTTAACGGTGATTAAGCTGGGTTGCGGGTCTAGCAAATTTGTCACCACGGTATAAGGTGAATACGCTATGCTCACCGACAACGCACAATCAGATTGGATGCCTTGTAAAATAAGCGATTTGCCCAATTGCTCAGCTTGTAAGTATCCTTCAAAATGCCATAAATTAGAATGATCAACCTTCTCCGTCAACACATAACCAAGATTATGCTGATTAGCATCCAAAAAGCGGGCCGCTTTTGGGCTATGCTGCTGATCTATATGCTGTAATTCTCCAGCTACCCGCAAATACCGCCGATCATCAAGTATATAAGTTTGGCGAACGTGCCCCAGACAATGTGCAACAGGCAATGGCGTTGCCTTCTCGCTGATTAACTGTTCTAGCTCTTGGGTTATTGGAATAATAGCGGTGTTTTTTAACAGAACCGCCTGATCACTATCTCGTACACCCATAAGCAAGGCCAGGGCCGCGAGTTGTAAGCGAAACCGATCATGGTCGGAATACGTCAGCGTTGAATGTAATTCGCAATGCGAAGTTAAGCCTTTCAAAGTAATAGCTTGCCCCATATATTCCGCCAATACATACCCCTCAAAGCCTGCTTCTTTTGTTTGCACAGCACTTGACTTATAAATATCCCCTGTGGGTTCGCCACTAAAGGCATAACCAATAACCTGACGCTTTTCATTTAAAATATGAATACGTTGCTCTCCAGTCTGTCTGTTTAAATCCGTTAGCCACCCTTTAACCCGCACATACCGGGCATCACCTGGCAAATCAATATGACTATCTAATTTACCCATACATTCTGCTGGATAGCGCTGCACATCGTTTTGTCCGATGGTTTGTGCTGCATCTTTTATTAAGGCATGATTAAAAATAGACCAATCATTTTTAATTGCTGCTTTACTCTGCTCAATAACCAAAGCAGCACTCGGAAATACCAAATTAATTTTTTGATCATCTTGAATGCCTAATTCTATAGCCAATGCCGCCACTTGGTAGTCATACAATGCTTGTTCTTGCGTTTGCAATGCCGGTGATTGTTTGCTCATTAACAATACCTGCAAGCCAAGTAATAACCCATAATAGGTTTTTTTAGCGCTTAACCCTCTACTGATCAAGGGCGCATACAAGATCAATATAACTGACCAGACTTGCAGTGCTGGTGTCATATAGCGACCAGATAGCGCTTGTGACAATCCAAAGATTAACCGTCCACCAGCAGTACCGAACGCAGAAGCACCTATGTATAAAACAAACATCAGCAACGCCAACTGCAATGAATCTATTTTGGACGACCTTAAGCTTTGCCAGGTAAACAAAAGTGCGCTGGCAATTAAAAATACTCCGGTTAATTGAGCAATCAAATAATCGCCGCTACCGAGCAGGAAATAAAAGGGTGCGCCTAAATAAAGCAACAGATAGTGTATAAACGCCAGTGGCTGTTGTAACAACGCCAGCTTTAATGAGCCATGTTGTAGTGGTGCGTAATAGTTATACCGGTATAGGGTGACACCTAATAGCGCAAGCAATACCAAGCAATTGATGCGCCGCCAACTCATGCGTAACAAAAGTGCCATAACCACTAACAACGGCAGGGCAAGCATACCGTTGGCCATGCTCCCTAATGCACCCACCCCAAAAACACAGGCACATACAAAAAATCGCTTACTATGGTTTGATTGCCCAGACGCTTTATGTAGATAATAAAATGCCGCCAAGGGCAGTAAATAGGCTAAAAGAAACTGGCTTTGAAACGTCCAGACCATATTTTCATGTTGTAACCAAGAAAACATAATCGTCAATAACACCAGCGCCAATAACTTGCGATTAAACTGCTCTCGGGCGTTGTTTAGGCGTTCATATAAGCACGCATACAAAATCAGATAGCTCAGCAGTAATAGCAAATAATTAACGATAATTAAAAAAATACCTCGCCCTTTAAACCAGGTAATATCTACCCAGAATAATAAGCGGGACAAAACAATGCGATGTTCATTATGCAGTTTCCACCAAGCATTCCAATCGCCAAGGGAGATGCGCTGATAAAAGCTAATGCTTTCCCACATATCCATTATCGGCACTGGCGTGAAATATAAAACCCCTCCCATAATACTCATGCACACACTAACGCCTGCAAGAAAAGCAAATAGGGCGAAGAGTATTTTTTGTTTTAGGGGAGACGCAGTAGCGTTAGGCAATTGCCTATAAACAGCGGGATTAATCGAAGCTTTCATTGGTATAATCCAACTGGGTAAGATGCGCTAAACTAAATTCATGCAGAATATGCCTCAGCACATCCTAACGCGCTATGGGGTATTCTAACGCTTTTGACATTCAAAGTTAAATTATCAATCCCCGCTACAATTTGCACGAAAATGCGATCAAAAGCCCTTATGTTACTTAACTGATGTTGCGCGGATTGGTCGGAAGTCGGGCTTCAGCCCGACAGCAACCCGCCCAGCCAAACGGCATCCCATAAGCAATAATCGCCAACCCGTTTAAGCACGTTTGCCCGCAGCGGATTCGCCACAATATCGCGCCATTCTTTGCACGTCTTCATCTTTACGCACCGCAGGGTCTAAATAATATAAGGAGAGTCGCTACTTTTGCGATAGCTTGTTTTGGGCATCCCAGCCCAAGCAAGCGGCAAAAGACTACGCGACAGTTATTTTGCTCCGCAAGCCCCGATACCCCTGGCACAATATCGTCCCGA
>JABFRM010000158.1 GCA_013141155.1 Methylococcaceae bacterium
TCGGATGAAACTATGCTGGCGTATATTTACAAACAATTTGATACCTGGAAAATTCCGCCTCATAAAATCTGCTTTGAAGTGACTGAAACTGCCGCCATCGGTAATTTATCTTTTGCCACCAATTTCTTTCATCAGTTACAATTCAAAGGCTGCTTGTTCTCATTGGATGATTTTGGCAGCGGCTTATCCTCATTCGCGTATTTAAAAAACCTGTCGGTTGATTATCTTAAAATTGATGGTTTGTTTGTCAAAGACATGTTGCAAGACGAGGTTGATTTGGCGATGGTTAAGTCAATTAATGAAGTTGGGCATGTGATGAAGAAAAAAACCGTCGCCGAATTTGTTGAAAATAAAAAGATTTTTAATTTATTAAAAGTGTTGGGTGTGGATTACGCGCAAGGGTATGGCATCGGAAAACCAGTGCCGTTGGATGAGTTGACGCTGGTAAAACCTTTTTCGTCGTGATAAACATGAAAATAAATATTCTGCTTAAAAGTATCGGGATTGGTTTTTTTTGGGTTACGGGCAAGCTAGGTGCTGCCGAAGAAGTAGATGATTTTTTTGATAAATCACTGGTGGAATTGGCCGCCTCGCCCGTCTCTATTGCTACAGGCAGTCCTAAGACAGTTGCCGAGGCGGCGAGTGTTGTCAGCGTCATTAGCGCCGAGCAAATTAAAAGCATGGGTGCCACGGAGCTGCATGAGGTGCTGGAAACATTACCTGGCGTACATGCCAGCGTGCAAGGACTGACTGGCGATTACAGCTATAGCGTACGTGGCATACAGAATGCCACTAATTCGGAAGTTTTATTTTTGTTAAACGGTACGCGCATTAACACGCCTTTTCGCGGCACCTTGATGAGTGGCACCGAACTGCCGCTTGAGGCAATTCAACAAATAGAAGTTATCCGGGGGCCCGGTTCAGCGCTCTATGGTACCGATGCTTTTGCTGGAGTCATTAATATCATCACTAAAAAGGCCAAAGATATTCATGGCATGGTCACTGGGGTTAGGGCGGGCGACCATGATACCCAGAGTAGCTGGGGGCAATACGGCAGCACTTGGGCTGGTTGGGATATTGCCGCCAGCTTACAGTATCAGCATACCGATGGTGATCAGGGACGGATACTAAAATCTGATAGTCAAACTGCTTTTGATAACGCATTTGGAACACACGCATCCCATGCGCCGGGCGCTTTAAATACCCACTTTGAAACCTTTAACGCGCATCTCAATGTGCAACGTAAACATTGGCAGGTGGGGTTTTGGGCTTTTAATGATGAAGGGGGAACCCGTGCGGGTTTGGTGGGTGCGCTGGATCCCAAAGGGGTTGGGAAAGGGCAGCAATACTTGGGCGATGTGCGGTTTTCAACGGAAGATTGGTTGGATAACTGGGAATTTATTGCACACGGAAGCTATCAACATACTGATGTCCTTGTAAATACACAAAGCTTTCCCGATAACGCCCTCTTACCGATAGGGTCGGACGGCAATATAAATAGTCGTGCAGCGGTAGGTTTGGTTTTGTTTCCTGATGGTATTATGCGCACTGTAGGTCAATTAGAACAGATTCCAGCCATTGAATTGAGTTCAATTTATAAGGGTCTGGATAAGCACCTGATCAAGGCAAGCGCCAGTTTTCGCCACGAACAATTTTCCGCAACCCACCTGACCAATATTGGCGTAGGCGTTATAGATGCCTCAATACTCTTGCCCCCCCCGAACGTTAATGTGGTAGATGGCACTTTAACGGATCTGACCGGTGCCCCTGCGGTTTATTTGCCGGATAGGCAGCGCTCCATCTGGTCGTACGCTTTGCAAGATGAATGGCAAATTGCGAATGACTGGCAGTTGACGGCTGGTTTGCGCTACGATGAGTATTCCGATTTTGGGGGTACTTTTAACCCGCGTGCGGCGTTAATTTGGATGATTAATCCACAACTTACCAGTAAATTACTGTATGGAAAAGCCTTTAGGGCGCCAAATTTTTCAGAGCTGGGTAATCAAAATAACTTGGCATTAATGGGCAATCCCAATTTGGAGCCTGAAAAAATAGATACTTATGAATGGGCTTTTGACTACCACCCAACCCACGCTTTGAGAACGGCCGCCAATTTTTATTATTATCAAATTGAAGATCATATTGTTCTGGTACCTGATGTCGGCAAGCCTTCTGCGACATTTCAAAATACCGGTAAGCAAGACGGATACGGCACTGAATTGGAAGGAAATTGGCAGATCAATGACCAATGGTCGCTGAAAGGAAATTATGCGTGGCAACATGCCGTCAATCGACGCACCGACGTGCGTGTTGCGGGGGTGCCGGAACACCATGTTTATGCGGCGGCAATCTGGCAATTTTTGCCGCAATGGCAGTTACAATCGCAGCTCAATTTGATAGGCAGCCGCAGCAATCCTATTCCTGAAAACGGTGTGTTAGCCGATTATCAGACGGTTGATTTTACCTTACGGGGCAAAAAACTGTTTGATCACCTCACCATTGCCGCATCCTTGCGCAATGCCTTTGATACCACCCCGTATGAGCCTGCTGCCATGACTATTGGCAGTAATCTTCCTATGCCTGGACGTAGTTTTTATCTGGAAGCTGCGCTGCATTTTTAAAAAAATCGCGAATTCCTTGCTAAGATTACATTATAACAATCGCTACCAACACCCAGGTTTAACTTGAATACGCTACGTGATCCCCTCTTAATGCCACTTACGGCCGAACACAACCATCAACAGTGTGTGTCTAGGGCCTTGAATACCGCAGAACAATTATGTCTTAACCGAGGCGTACAGTTAACCGCCATTCGTCTACAAGTTTTAAGCTTAATCTGGGCAGATCATAAAGCCGTTAAAGCTTATGAATTACTCGATAGAATCAAACCCCTGCAAAGCGCCGCCAAACCTGCCACCATTTACCGCGCACTGGATTTCTTAATCGAACAAGGCCTGATTCATCGTATTGAAAGCCTCAATGCGTTTGTCGGTTGCCGCTGCTCTGGGCAGCCTCATGAGCTGTTGCTGCTCATTTGTAAACAATGTGAAGAAGTGGAAGAGCGCGCTGCGCTTGAGGTGATGCACACTATCGCCAATGAGTTAACCGCAGCACATTTCATTGTACATAGCAAAGCCATTGAAATTCAGGGCATTTGTGGAAAATGTGCGCTGCAATCCTTATCCGAAAGTTCAACTTAAGCACATCACCGCATTTTTACCTTGCAGAAAATGTTATGTTATAACATAATTTACATAATGACATTTACCACTCCAAGGATGTTGCATGACTAAAACACGCAGACGCTTATTTTTAATCGCTAGCTTAATCAGCACCGCCGCACAATCGGCTGATGAGCAGCCCATCGAATTAGAAGAAATGGTCGTGACCAGCACCGGACTTAAACACGCCACAGCCAAATCAGCCAAACCCGTAACCGTATTATCCGGTGATCAACTGCGTACAAAAATAGGCAGCACCATTGGTGAAACCCTGAAAAATGAACTGGGCATCACCACGCAATCTTTTGGTTCTGGCGTTGGTACACCGGTGATTCGCGGGCAAGCAGGGCCACGGGTGCGGGTGATGCAAAACAGCATGGGCAATAACGATGCCTCAAGTTTAAGCCCAGATCATGCCAATGGGGTTGAACCCATTTTAGCGGAACGGGTGGAAGTGTTACGCGGCCCTGCGACCTTGTTATACGGCAATGGTGCGATTGGCGGCGTGGTCAATGTGATTGATAACCGCATTCCTGAAACAGTCCCCGATAAACTGCTCGGCGGGGCGACTGAACAGCGTTATGACTCCGTGACCAGCGAAACAGCCAGTGCGCTGAAACTGGAAGGCGGCAAAAATGGCTGGGCATATCATCTGGACGGTTTTTACCGCGACCAAGGCAACACGCATATCGGTGGCAAGGCGATTGATGAAGCGGCGGTGCAGGTTAATGAGCCGGACTATACTGCGGCGGTTAATCCAGAAGGGTTGATTAATAACACTGAGGGTCGTACCCGAGGTGGTTCGATAGGCATTTCCCGTATTGGCGATGTAGGATTAGTGGGGGCATCCATTAATCAATTGGAAAAAAATTACGGTATTCCTTCAGACGGCAGTGGCGGTGATCCCGTTACGGTGGTGTTAAAGCAAACCAAATATGATTTCAAAGGTCAACTCAACAAACCCTTTGTGTTTGCTGATGAAATCCGTATGAAATTTGGCTATACCGATTATCAACATCAAGAACTGGATGTCGGAACGCCTGCGACGACGTTTCTGAACAAAACCTATGAGAGCCGCTTAGAGCTTGAACATCAACCAATAGGTCAATTAAAAGGCGTATGGGGTTTTCAGTCTACCAATAGTGAATTTACCGCTATTGATAACAGTGATCCCTTAGCCATGCCTTTAGTGCCTAAATCTAATATCGACACTTATGGAATATTTGCGATTGAATCGTTCAAAAGTGGTGCAGTAACGTATGAGTTCGGTGGTCGCGGCGAGTGGCAAACCATTTCCCCTGAAAATGGTAACAGCCTAACCTACTTGCCGATTAGTGGCTCGGCATCTGCTTTATGGGAAATAACCAAACAACATCAACTCAGCTTAGGCTTCACGCATTCACAGCGTTCGCCATTGATTCAAGAGCTGTTTTACGATGGCGTACATGAGGCTTCCCGCAGCTATGAACTGGGCAATAAAAACCTGAATCGGGAAATATCCAACAATCTGGATTTAGGCTATCGCTTCAATGCCGACTGGATGACCGCCGAAATCAATCTATTCCACAACTGGGTCAGTGACTATATCTATCAAGGACGTGCGGATTATTTATATGGCAGAAATGCTGAAGCGTTTACGGCGGATAATCTTTGCCCGCCGGACAGCGCCTGTATTCCGGTTGAAGAAAGCCGCCAAGCTGCCGCAACTTTTAAAGGCTTTGAAACACAATTCCAATTTCCGTTGATGCAAAACGGCTTCGGTGCGCTGGATTTAACCTTGTTTGGGGATTACACCCGTGGCACGTTTGATAACGGCGGAGATGTACTCCGTATGCCGCCGTTGCGTTATGGGCTGCAACTCAGTTATGAGAAAAATGATTTTTCGACCAATGCACGGCTAACGCGTGGCGAAGCACAAACTAACGCTGGCGAAAATGAAACCAGCACGCCCAGCTATTTATTGCTCAATCTGGGGGCGCAGTATCGGATAAGTAGCTTAGGTGATGCGGATATTTTACTGTTTGCCAATGGCAAAAATATGTTGAATGAAAATATCCGTAATTCAACCTCGTATTTACGCAATTTTGCGCCGGATCCCGGGCGCAGTGCTGAGGTAGGGATTCGGATTAGGTATTAACCTTTTAATAAGGTGATTTGTTTATGGGTTAGGTGGAATAGACCGCACTTAATCCATAAGCTTAAGAAAACAAGTTGGTTTTTAATTAATTTCGATAAGTTATATGGATGAGTGGGTGCGAATAAATGTGCACTTTCAGACATTCAACTGATTTTTTTAGGATAAAGCGGGAGGCCTTCAAAAAGCTGCTAGGGAGTTATACAGTCACTTACTCAGCTATGGGCTGTTATGTTATAACATTATTAAAACGTAAGTTTATTAACACACATCATGCAATCACAATTACTACCCGTTACCGTCCTGTCCGGTTTTTTAGGCACAGGCAAAACCACCTTGCTCAATCACATCCTCAATAACCGCGAACAACTGAAAGTGGCGGTGATTGTGAATGATATGAGCGAAATCAATATTGACGCGGCGTTAGTTAAAAATGAAATCAGCCTCAATCGCAGTGAAGAAAAGCTGGTGGAAATGAGTAACGGCTGTATTTGCTGCACTTTGCGCGAAGACTTACTTATTGAGATCAGCGCCTTAGCCAAGGAAGGGCGGTTTGATTATCTGCTGATTGAATCAACAGGCATCGCAGAACCTTTGCCGGTGGCGGAAACCTTTACTTTTCGGGATGAAGCGGGCATCAGTTTAAGCGATATTGCCCGTTTGGATACCTTAGTGACCGTGGTGGATGCCGTCAACTTTATGCCGCAATATCTGGACGCGCAAACTTTAAAAGAACTGGACGTGGAGATAAGCGAAGAAGATGAGCGCAATCTCGCGGATTTACTGATTGAACAGATTGAATTTAGCAATGTGATATTGATTTCCAAAGCCGATTTGGTGTGTGCCGATGAATTGGCGAATTTAACGGCGGTCATTAAAACCTTGAACCGTGAGGCTGAAGTCATCCCGATGGTAATGGGCAATGTACCGTTGCAAAAAATCCTCAACACCCGATTGTTTGATTTTGAAAAAGCGCAGCAAGCACCCGGCTGGTTACAAGAGCTGCGCGGCACGCATACCCCTGAAACCGAGGAATACGGCATCAGCAGTTTTAACTACCTTGCCAGACGACCGTTTCACCCCGAACGTTTTTACCAATACCTGCATTTTAGCGATTGGGACAATGGCACTTTACTGCGTTCCAAAGGTTTTTTCTGGCTGGCATCCCGTCCTGAATGGGTAGGCAGTTGGTCACAAGCAGGCGGCACGATGCAACATGGCTGTCAGGGGCGTTGGTGGGCGAGTGTACCTAAAATCGAATGGCCTAGCGAATCTGTTGATGAAATTCTTTGGCATTGGCTAGAACCATTCGGTGATTGTCGGCAAGAGCTGGTGTTTATTGGTCAAAATATCGATCAAGCGCGTACCCGCCGCGAATTAGATGCGTGCTTATTGACTGATGCAGAATTAGCGATGGGTGAAACAGTTTGGCGGCAATACGAGGATGATTTTCCTGATTGGTTTATTGATGACCCCCATTGATAATGCCATTCATCTGCTTGGCACTGGATTGTTGGTTATTTTAGGGTTGCTGTGGTGGTGGATTAAAAATCCCCGCCTAAAGCAAATCATACTGAACTTAATGACCTTAGTGGTTGGCGTGATTGTGGGAGATATGTTGCTGCATGTTTTACCTAACAGCATTGCCCGTTTTATTTATGGTTCACATGCCCATTACAGCCGTTGAATTAAGGATACGCTTAACCCTATGAACCTAACTGTTGAAATCATTGCCAGCGCACTCGGTGCCAGTTTTTTAGTCAGTTTAAGCTCCTTGAGCGGCTTGTTTGCCTTATGGATGCACCCTGAAAAGCTCATGCGAATCGTGCCGTATCTGGTGTCGTTGGCGGTTGGGGTGTTATTGGGCGATGCCTTTATCCATTTAATTCCCGATGCCGTGGCACGCCAAGGCTCGGCGGCAACCGTGTGCTTATGGACCTTGGTCGGGGTATTCCTGCTTTTTGTGCTGGAAAAAGTGGTGCGTTGGCGACATGACCATAGCCTGGATTTTGCCAGCCAAACAACCGATGTGCGCCCAATGGCAAAGATGAATTTAGTCGGCGATGCCATTCATAACTTGGTTGATGGTATTTTAATCGGCGGTAGTTTTTTGGTTGATCCCACCATCGGCTTGACCACCACTTTCGCGATTATGGTGCATGAAATCCCGCAAGAAATCGGTGATGTCGGCGCGTTAGTTTATGGCGGCTTTACGCCCAAAAAAGCGATTTTGTACAATTTTTACTGCTCGTTGAGCGTGGTTTTAGGCACTGTATTTACATTGGTTTTAAGTTCGGTTGCTGAAGCCTCGTTGGTATTTTTACTGCCGATTGCGGCGGGTGGCTTTATTTATATTGCGGCAACCGACATGATTCCTGCTTTACACGAACATTCCTCTTTGCCGCATTTAGTGGGGCAATCGCTCATTTTTGCGCTCGGCATTGGCTTTATGC
>JABFRM010000241.1 GCA_013141155.1 Methylococcaceae bacterium
CACCATAAACAAGCCAGGCAACGGATAAGTCGCGCCGCCCACGGTAATTTGCCGTTCTGCCATTGCTTCCAATAGCGCCGACTGTACTTTGGCAGGCGCACGGTTAATCTCATCGGCGAGAATTAAATTATGAAATAACGGGCCTTTTTGAAATTCAAACGTGCCTTGTTGCGGACGGTAAATCTCAGTGCCGGTCAAATCGGCAGGGAGTAAATCTGGGGTAAATTGTACCCGATGAAAATCGCCTTCTATGCCTTTGCTTAAGACATTGATCGCGCGGGTTTTGGCTAAACCGGGTGCGCCTTCCACTAAAATATGCCCATCTGCCAGCAAGGCAATCAACATGCGTTCAACCAAAATATCCTGACCAATAATCTGGCTGCTGATGTGCGCTTTTAATTGTTGTAGTGCGTGCTGGGTAGCTGTCGTCGGTGTATTCGTGGTCATGAATAATGTTTCTCTCTATGGCGTTAGTACAAAGCAGTTAATGTTTATGGGGGTTGAAGTTGTTAAGAAACTGTATTTTAAAATACCTTTAACCTATCTGGGGGTTAAATGTTCAAATTTCAATGGTTGTCCTCCTTTCAACGTTTTCATGCCAAAAATAATCTAATACCTGCTACTCCCTGTGCGCCAGACTGCTTAGCTTGCTCAAGATCGGTTTGGTGTAATCCCCCTAAAGCATAAACGGGCAAATTAGTTTCCGCCACCAACGCAGCAAATCGTTGCCAACCTAGTGGTAGCGCTTCTGGATGACTGAGTGTTTTTTGCACGGGTGCCAATACCACAAAATCCACCCCGATGGTTTCAGCATGTTGTAATTGTAGCAAGCTATGGCAAGAGGCGGCTAGCCAACGGAGATGCTTAGGGCGTTGTTGCAAGTCCATTAGCGCGGCACTGGTTAAATGCACGCCCTCTGCCTGCTCTAAGGCATCAGGTAAGCTTGAATTTAATAACAAGTGGGCATTAAACGCGCCACAAAGCGGTATTGCTTGTTGCAGAAATTGTGTAATTTGCGTTACAGACAGTGTTTTTAAGCGTGCTTGAATCAGCTTAATGCCCTGATTTAACAAATGCTGCAAGCTAACGAGCAGCTCAGCAACAAGCGCCGATGCTGCTGAAGCACGTTGCGTTGCGGAATCTACTATCGCATAGTAATCGGGCAATTGTGCTGCTGTGATGATAGGGGCATTGGCGGCGGGAAAGCGCAGTGTTTTAAGCGCATTTAAAGCAACCCAACGAATTTCCTGTCCTTCTCGTCCATGCGGTTGTCCTGAATAACGGTCAATGCGCAGCACATTGAGCTGCACCGATAAATCAGCATAGGTATGGCGAATGGTAATTAACGGTGTGGCGGCGGCAATTTTAATATCCAGTTCTTCTTGTAGTTCTCGTGTGAGTGCCTGGAGTACTTTTTCATCAGCGGCTATTTTGCCGCCAGGAAATTCCCAAAGCCCGCCCTGATGAACGTGCTGATGACGCAACGATAGCAATACCTGATCTTGCGCATTTTTAATGACCCCAACCGCAACTTGTAGGGGATGTTGTTCAGGCATTAACTTCTATAATCGGCATTAATCCGCACATAGTCATACGAAAAATCACAGGTTAGCACGGTTTGGCTAGCAACCCCTCGCCCCAATACCACGATGACGAAAATTTCTTCCTGATTCATCACTGCTTGCCCTGCGGCTTCTGTATAGTCTTCGGCACAACCGCCATTTCTCACGATACACACGGTGTCCAGATAAATTTCAATTGCATCTAAATTCATATTTGCGACACTAGCACGCCCAACCGCCGCCAAAATTCGTCCCCAATTGGGATCGCTGGCAAAAAATGCGGTTTTAACCAAGGGCGAATGTGCAATGGTTTTTGCTACCCGAATCGCTTCTGCATCATCTAACGCATCTTTAACTACAATGCGGATTAGCTTGGTGGCGCCTTCACCGTCACGAATGATCAGTTCCGCCAATTGTTGGCACACATCACTAATCGCAGCGGAAAAGAGTCGGTATAGGTCGCTCGCCGCGGTAATGGCAGGGGCTGCGGAACAGCCACTCGCCATTAACACACAAGAATCATTGGTAGAGGTGTCGCCGTCTACGGTAATTAAATTAAAGGATTGGGTGACGGCTGTGGATAAGCAGCTTTGTAGTAGTTCTGGTGTAATCGTCGCATCCGTTGCAATAAAGGCCAGTAGCGTTGCCATATCCGGCTGAATCATGCCCGCGCCTTTGGCAATGCCGGTAATAGTTACGGGTTTACCGGCAAGCTGTATGATTTTAGAAACGCCTTTGGGAAAAGTATCCGTGGTCATAATCGCCCGTGCCGCCTTGTCCCAATGGTTAAGCGACAAATTGGCAATGGCTTTTGGAAGTGCAGCGCTTATTTTTTTAACCGGCAAACGCTGCCCGATGACCCCTGTTGAAAATGGCAGCACCTGTTGGGCAGTCCCTGATACCGCTTTGGCTAAATCAGTGCAGGTTTGCAAGGCATCCTGTAGACCTGGCTTTCCTGTGCCGGCATTGGCATTGCCGGCGTTAATTAATAGCCAGCGGGGGGTTGTGGTCAAATGGCTTTTAGCGACCTGCACGGGCGCCGCACAAAACGCATTTTGCGTGAATACCGCTGCACAGCTTGCCTGTTCCGCCATTTGTACGACTAATACATCATCTCGCATCCAAGGCTTAATCCCTGCGCAAGTTGTTCCTAACGCGATACCTGCTACTGGGTGCATCACTGGAAATTCGACTGCGCCAACTGCCATAACTTACTCCAAAACACTTAAAAATCACCGTATCGCGATACTGTTCAGAAAGATTTCCAGAGCAGAACAGCGGACTTTAAATAACGCAATCTATGCAGGTTTTACACCTAATTAAAGGCCTGTCAACCCTTTCAGGCCATTATTTTACAACGCCAGAGGGCGGAATCTATAGATTTTTAAGTAGCGTAGCCACTATTTTTTCAACCGCTGCACCATCGCCGTAGGGATTATGCGCTTTGGACATTTTTAAATATACCTTGTCATCCAGTAATACGCTTTCAACGCCGTTGACGATTTTTTCTTGATTAGTGCCGACCAACATAACCGTTCCCGCAGCAATGGCTTCTGGTCTTTCCGTGACATCCCGCATGACTAATACCGGCTTTCCTAAGGATGGGCCTTCTTCTTGGATGCCGCCGGAGTCAGTCAAAATTAAGTCACTTTGATTCATCAGCCACACAAATGGCTCATAATCTAAAGGATCAATGAGGTAGACATTGCTGAGATTGTTGAGGATTTCATAAACAGGTTTTTGGACATTCGGGTTGAGATGTACGGGATAAACCAAATCCCAATCAGGGTGTTTTTCAGCGAGTTTTTTAATTGCATTACACAAATCAATAAAGCCCTGACCAAAATTTTCGCGGCGATGGCCAGTAATCAAAATAAGCTTGCGCGCTTTATCGATAATGCGCTGATAAAGCGCAGACCCCAATTTTTCTTGCCAAACGTGTTCCGCTATTAGGCTAACTTTGTCCCTGACGATTAACAGCGCATCAATCACGGTATTACCGGTTACGATAATGCGCTCTGCGGGTACATTTTCAGCTAACAGGTTATTTTTAGACAATTGCGTCGGTGCAAAATGATAATCCGCTAAACGCCCGACCAAAGTTCGGTTGGCTTCTTCTGGGAAAGGTGCCCTTAAATTGCCAGTTCTGAGTCCCGCTTCAACATGCCCGAGTTTGATATTGGCGTAAAAGCTTGCCAGTCCGGCGGCAAAACAGGTGGTGGTATCACCATGCACCAGCACGATGTCAGGTTTAGCTTGTTTTAAGACATCACGTAGCCCTAATAGCACTTTGGCAGTAATATCAAATAAATCCTGATTAGGTGCCATTAAATCTAGGTCATAATTAGGGCGTATTTCAAATAAATTTAAAACTTGATCAAGCATTTGCCGATGTTGTGCCGTCACGCAAACCAGGGATTCGATACCTGCGGTTTTTTGCAAGCCGAGTACCACTGGTGCCATTTTAATGGCTTCGGGTCGTGTGCCGAATACCGTTAACACTTTTATAGTCATGCAAATATGCTCATCTTATTGGCTTTGGGTTGGTTGCCGTGCATTTTGTGCGTGGGAGTACTATTTAGGTAACTTAAAATGACGGGTAAAAATTTTGTGGCACCATTCATGATCACGTAACTTGCTTACAATTTCACATTACTCAGCCAACTCGATTTATGTTGCTCTCCAGACACGTTAAAAAAACGGATGCTGGCTTTCGTATCAACCAGCCAAATTTCTCGTGCGCCTTGGGCTAAATATAAAGCAATTTTAAGTTGCATCTCTTCATCCGTATTGCTGGGTGAGATAATTTCTACGCAAATTTCAGGGGCTTGCGTATAGGGTGTGCTATAACCGTATTGTTGGATAAAATCAGTACTTGCCCAGGCGACATCCGCGACTTTAACGCCATCGGTGGTTTGAATGGAGCATTCAATGATAATTTCCCCTTCTGGGCAACCACGTTCTAAAGCTCGTCCAACGCGATATTCTAAGTTGCCGTGTTGATTACTGGCAGGACTCATCAACACTTGTCCAAAACGATTCAGTTCAATCTTGAACGGTAAGTCTTTAAAATAGGGGTTATCAATTACCTCTGCCCATTGCATGGAAATTTTCCTTATGTATAGTAAAAAACATTTAAGACGGAAATACCACAAAGACGGATTGTCGATGTAAATTTTCAAAAATTGGCATACTCCCTCCTCTTATATTGCATCAAGCCTGCAATTTAGCAATATCAGCAATCTTTAAAAACTGCTCAGACAACATCGACAGCAAAGCCAATCTGCTCGCTCTTAGGCTAAGATCATCGGCATTCACCATCACGTTATCAAAAAACGCATCGACCGTTTCACGCAATTGTGCCAAGCGGTTTAACGCCGCCTGATAATCACGTTGCGCTAACAACGGCTGAATGTCTTCCGCCGACTGCTTTGCTGCTTGCAATAAGGTCAACTCTGCGCTTTCAACCAACTCGCCGATATTTTCTGCTGGCTTGGTATCAGATTTTTTCAAAATATTGCTGATACGCTTATTGGTTGCCGCCAAGCTTGTCGCTTCTGGTAACTGCCTAAAGGCTTTGACGGCTTTTAAACGCTGCATAAAATCCAGCGGCTCGGCAGGCTTAACGTTCATCACCGCTTCAAATTCATCGGCCGCATAGCCTTGGTCAAGACAATAACCTTTTAAACGGTCATAAATAAAGTCAATGACTTGGGTTTTGGTCGTAGCGCGTTCAAACGAATGCGTATACGCCGCTAAAGCCACATCAACCAGCTCAACAATATTCAGGTTAAGCTGTTTTTCAATGATGATCCTTAAAAGTCCAATTGCCGCGCGGCGTAAGGCATAAGGGTCTTTGTCACCTGTGGGAATTAAGCCCGCACTAAAAATACCGGTTAAAGTGTCCAGCTTTTCTGCCAGCGCCACTATTTGTCCGGTACGGGTCGTCGGTGTGACACCGCCAGATTGTTTCGGCAAATAATGCTCTTCCAAAGCTTGCGCGACTTCAGCGGGTTCATGATCGGCCAAGGCATAGTAGCGCCCCATAATGCCTTGCAACTCACCAAATTCACCGACCATGTTGGTCATTAAATCTGTCTTCGCCAAGGTCGCTGCCCGTTCAGCTAAACTGACATCGGCTTGTAACAGCTTAGCAATGTGTCCTGCAAGCTGGGTCACGCGGCGGGTTTTCTCACCTAATGTGCCTAGCTGTTGCTGAAACACAATGGTTTCTAAACTCGCCACGCGATCCGCCAAACTTTGTTTACGGTCTTGGTTCCAGAAAAACTCCGCATCCGACAAACGCGGGGTAATCACCCGTTCGTTGCCTTGCTGGATAGAAATGGGATTAGTGCTTTCGATATTACTGAAGGTAATAAAGTGCGGCAGTAATTTGCCATCAGCCGATTTTACCGGAAAATATTTCTGGTTGGTTTGCATGGTGGTGATCAACACTTCAGCGGGTAATGCCAAAAAGCGCGGGTCAAAGTTCCCCGTCACCGGCACAGGCCATTCATTCAATGCCGCGATCTCTTCCAGCAAATCGGCTTCTATGTGGGCAATGCCGCCAACGGCTGCCGCTGCTTTTTGCCCTGCCGCCTCAATAATGGCTTTGCGTTGCGCTAAGTCGGCGATCACTTTACCTTGTTGCAATAAAATCTCCGCATAATGTTCTGGCGCATCAATCACCAAGGCTTGCGGCGCATGAAAGCGGTGTCCGCGTGTGCTGTTGCCCGTGGTTAAACCTAAAATCTCAGCAGACACGGTTGCTTGACCATACAACAACACCGCCCAATGCACAGGTCGCACAAATTCTGTCGTTGAACTGCCCCAACGCATCCGTTTAGCAATCGGTAGATTGGCAATACTTTGTTGGATAATCGCGGGCAATAACGCGGTTGTAGGCTGGCCTTTTTCCTGTTGCGTAAAGCTTAACCATTCGCCTTTATCGGTTTTGAGGCGTTGCAACTGCCGGACCGTCGTGCCACAACTGGCGGCAAACCCCAGTGTTGCTTTGGTCGGTGTGCCATCTGCCGCGAATGCCGCCTGTATCGCAGGCCCGCGTTTTTCAACGCTGGTATCGGCTTGGCTACTGGCTAAATTCTCGACAAAAACTGCCAAACGACGCGGCGTTGCATACGCTTTGGTATTGCCAAAGGCTAAGCCTGCGGCAGTCAAGCCTTGGGTGATGTTTTTCAGCAACGCATCACTTAAGCGCACTAAGGTTTTGGGGGGTAATTCTTCGCCGCCTAACTCAAATAATAAATGTTGTGTACTCATTACGCTTTATCTCCCGCTGACAACATAGGAAAGCCGAGCGATTCGCGGCGATGGTAATAAGCTTCTGCCACCGACTTGGACAGATTGCGTACCCGTAAAATATAACGTTGGCGTTCAGTCACTGAAATGGCATGACGCGCATCCAACAGGTTGAACGTATGCGAGGCTTTTAACACCATTTCATAAGCTGGCAGCGGTAAATCTAACGCAATCAATTTTTGGCATTCCTGTTCATAGGTATCAAAGCACGAAAACATAAACGGCACATTGGCATGGTCAAAGTTATACGCTGACATTTCCACCTCATTTTGATGAAACACGTCGCCATAAGTTACATCACCAAACGGTCCGTGCGTCCAGATCAAATCATACACACTCTTAACGCCTTGCAAATACATCGCAATGCGCTCCAGACCATATGTGATTTCCCCGGTTACCGGTTTACATTCCAAGCCGCCGACTTGCTGAAAATAAGTGAATTGTGTAACTTCCATGCCATTCAGCCACACTTCCCAACCCAAGCCCCATGCGCCTAGTGTGGGTGACTCCCAATTGTCTTCTACAAAGCGAATATCATGTTCCAACAAATCCAGCCCTAAATAGCGCAGCGAACCTAAGTACAGCTCCTGAATGTTATCTGGTGAAGGCTTCAGGGCCACTTGAAATTGGTAGTAATGCTGCAAGCGATTGGGATTTTCGCCAAAACGACCATCGGTCGGGCGGCGCGAAGGCTGCACATAGGCAGTATTCCAGGGCTCAGGCCCTATCGCACGTAAAAAAGTCGCCGGATGAAAAGTCCCCGCGCCCACTTCCTGATCCAATGGTTGCAATAAAATACAGCCCTGC
>JABFRM010000023.1 GCA_013141155.1 Methylococcaceae bacterium
CATAATACAAAATAATTCGGCGGTTTTTTCGGTGTCATAGAGGGCTGAATGTGCTTGATCACTGTCCCAGTCTAACCCCGCTGCTTGGGCTATTTTTGCTAAAACAGTTTGTTGAAAAATCAATCCGCCTAAGGTTGCGGTATCAAAGCTGCTGAAGGGGTGAAAAGGGCTTCTGGTAATCTGCGCACGTTGAATGGCCGCATTTAAAAAACTAATGTCGAAAGCAGGGTTATGACCGACCAATATGGCGCGTGAACAATTATTACGTTTAACCGCTGCTTTTATGGGGGTAAATAATTTTTCTAAGGCTTCTTTTTCATCGACTGCCATGCGAAAAGGGTGATAAGGGTCTATACCGTTAAATTTGAGCGCAGCCGGATCCAGCTCGGCATTTTTAAAAGGGATGATATTGCTGGCGTAGCGTTCGGTAATGACCAAATCATTGTGTTCATTCAGCTCGACTATAACGGCTGCAATTTCTAATAAAGGGTTTTTTTTAGGATTAAAGCCAGCGGTTTCGATGTCGATGACCACCGGTAGATAGCCTCGGAATCTTTTGCCTAAGGGGTTGCTGATAGATTGCATGAAGTTGATTGGTTATTATTTAAACGTTGCGTAACGATCAATGCTGGATTTGGTTTATGATATGTTACGCTAATTGTGATTGGCACTAATAAAAATATTTTACGGAACTTGGGAGTGAGAAAATGCAAACTTTTAAAACCATAACTTTCATCGGAAGCTTGTGTTTACTGAGTGTTTTAAATGGTTGTGCCTTATCGACTAAAGATGCACGTGATCCTTTGGAGAATTGGAATAGGGGTGTGCAAACCTTTAATGATAAGGTGGATGATTATGCCTTAAAGCCAGTCGCCAAAGGCTATCAATTCATTACGCCCCAGTTTGTAGACAACGCCGTAACACATTTTTTTAGTAATATTGACGATATTGGCGTAACCCTGAATGATTTGCTGCAATTTAAATTTAAACAGAGCGCACAAGATGGCGCACGTTTTTTAGTGAACACCGTTGCGGGTGTCGGTGGATTAATGGATGTCGCGCAAAAAATCGACTTACCTAAGCATGATGAAGATTTCGATCAAACCTTAGGTTTTTGGGGAGTTCCGACGGGGCCGTATGTGGTGTTGCCGTTCTTAGGCCCCAATAGCGCGCGCGGTATAGGTGGTAAAATTGGCGACACCGCGATGAGTCCACTGATCTATGTGGGTTACGGTGTTATTCCTACTGGCTTAAGCAGTTTAAATCGAAGTTTTATTACCGGTGGCTTAGCTGCCGTAAAAGCGGTTGATACGCGCGCTGATCTTTTAAGCACTGAGAAAATCGCTAACGAGGCGGCGATAGACCGCTATGATTTCTTTAAAAATTCATATTTGCAACGGCGCAATTATCTGGTTAATGACGGCAACGTTACTGAAGAGCAATTGGATTTTGATGAAAGTGATTTAGATCCTGACGCTAAATCTACGTCTCCGAGCCAGCAATAACAGCCGTTCTCGCGGCGGACTGACTGAATGAAAATACTGATTCTTGGCGCCGGTTCTGCGGGTTCTTCTGTGGCCAGCGCCTTGGCAAGTGAAGAAAATGAAATTACCGTCATTGATTACAAGCCAGAGCTACTGGCTATTTTAAAAGCAAAATTCGACATTGTGACAGTGGCAGGTAATGCCGCACACCCTAGGATTTTAGAGCAAGCTGGGGTACAAACGGCAGACATTGTAATTGCCGTCACTGATCGTGACGAAACCAATATGCTGGCTTGTTTAATCATTAGCAAGCTCTATCAGCGTCCCAAAACCATCGCACGGGTGCGAGCGATTGATTATCTCAAACATCCTAAACTGTTTGATGCAAATGGTATTCCGGTCGATATTGTGATTAGCCCTGAACAGATTGTGATGGAGTCGATTCGTAATTTGATTGAGTTTCCTGGGGTACTGCATGTATCCAATTTTGCGGATGGCTTGGTACGGCTTTTTTCGGTTAAGGTAGTGGCCGATGGCTTTTTGATTGGTAAAAAAATTAAGGAGTTAAGTCAACGTTTAAGTGATGGAAAAATTCGTATTGTCGCCATTTTTAGGCAGGGCAAGCCGCAAATTGTTAATGGCCAATCGGTTATTCAGGTTGACGATGAAGTCTTTTTTGTGGTCCCCAGCAAAGACATGCGTCGGGTTTTAAAAGCGTTACACAAGTTGGGTTCGCCCATTAAGCGAATCATTATTGCTGGTGGTGGACACGTTGGAAAACGTTTGGCCTTAGCCTTGGAAAAAGATTACCAGGTTAAAATTATTGAGAAAAATGCTGAGCGCGCCCATAAAATTGCCAACGAACTTTCTAATACCCTAGTGTTACTCGGCGATTGCACCAATGAATCGCTGTTGTTAGACGAGTCGATTGAAAGTACTGATCTGTTTTGTTCGGTGACCGAGCTTGACGGCATTAATATAATTGCCTCTTCCTTAGCGAAAAGCTTAGGCGCGCGTAAATCCATCTGCCTGCTTAATCAAGGGTCTTATGTGAAATTATTGCCTTCGACGGGTATTGATGTCGCCGTACTCCCCAATCAAGAAACGCTGGGCAGCATTCTGAAACATGTGCGTCACGGTGATGTCGCGCAAGTTAATTCTTTATGTGGCGGTACGGCCGAAGCGATTGAAGCAATTGCCCATAAGCACAACGGCCAACAGTCGGTGGTTGGGAAAAGTGTGCAAGAAATTGAGTTTCCTGCGGGCATAGTTTTGGGCGCCTTAATTCGACATCGGCAAATTATTTCCATACATCATGACACTGTGTTTGAAGAAGGGGATCATGTGGTCATGTTTGCTATTGATAAAAAAATGGTGGTTAATATTGAAAATTTCTTTCAAACCATTTGAAATGCGGTTTCTTGCTAATGTAACCATGACTGCCCATTTGTTTGTTTTGTGTTGGCTTATTTCTCTTAAAGATCAAACCCCCCAATGAATGCTATCTTGACGCTCGTGCATATCTTTGGTTTTATTACCATCGGTTTCAGTGGCTTAATGACCACTTGCTTGCTAACCTCCTTGCTTAGCCAGGATGGTGCCAGCAGTGCATTTATTGAGAGCATCCTGATTACGTTTTTTTCTGGGCTGCTGATGTATATACCCACTTTGCATAGACCGAAAAAAGTGTCACGGCAGTCGGGTTTTTTGTTGGTGGCGGCTACCTGGTCACTGATTCCGCTGTTTTGTACGTTGCCGCTTATTTTGTATCTGCCAGAAGTCAGTTTTATTGAGGCGTATTTCGAGACAGTATCGGGTCTTACCACCACTGGCGCAACCATCCTCACTGGCATTGACAATCTCCCGATGTCCATTAATCTGTGGCGGCATGAGCTAAATTGGATAGCGGGGATGGGGATTATTATTTTTGCGGTTGCCATTTTGCCTATTCTGGGTATTGGCGGAATGCAATTGTATATTGCCGAATCGCCGGGTACGGTTAAGGATGCGGATTTGCCACCGCGGATCGCACAAACTGCGAAAGCCCTGTGGCTGGTTTACGCCGGCATTTCTTTGGCGTGTATTATCGCCTTACGGTTGGCAGGCATGAATTGGTTTGATGCCATTTGCCATGCTTTTGCGGCAATGAGTCTGGGCGGTTTTTCCACACATGATAACAGTGTCGGTTTTTTTAATTCGGTGCCTATCGAAGTCGTGCTGACCATTTTTCAATTGCTGGCGGCCATTAATTTTGCAACGCATTTTATTGTGCTGAAAAAACGTAGCTTGCAACCTTATCTTAAGGACATGGAAGCCACTTCTTTTTTAATATTGATCGCCGGAAGTTGCGTAATGACGGCAGGCGTACTCTGGCAAGCCGGCCCAGAACATGGAGGGTATTCGGATTTTTGGACAGCTTTACGCCATGCCACTTTCAATTTGGTGACGATTGCCACCGATTGTGGCTTCGTAAGCCAGGACTTTAACAAATGGCCTATTTTTGTGCCGATGTGGATGCTGTTGCTTAGCTGCCTTTCCGCCTCTTCCGGCTCGACAGGCGGCGGTATTCGGATGATTCGAACCATTATTCTGCTGAAACAGGCGCGTTTGGAGTTCCTTAAATTTATCCATCCTTCTTCCATTCAGTTAATGAAAATTGGTGATACCGTGGTGAGTGATAAAATTATTACCTCAGTAACGGGTTTTATTTTTTTATACTTTATGTGCGTTGTGGTTTTGGTGTTTACTTTGCTGTTTAGTGGCCTGGATTTTATTACCGCTTTTTCGGCGATTATTGCCTGCTTTAATAATGCAGGGCCTGGGCTTAGTCAGGTGGGGCCTGCGACCAATTATGCCGGTTTGAATGATTTTCAAATGTGTGTGTGTATTTTTGCCATGTTGTTAGGTCGGGTGCAAATATTTTCGATTGTTATTTTATTTGTACCGGAATTTTGGAGAAAATAACGTGTACTTGCATAGCCTATCCTCACTTAAGCGCACCCTGTGCAATAGCCAGCTATTGTTTTTAGCGATCATGCCGTTGATGCTTTCAGGCTGTGCGGAGCCAGTCATCCAAAAATTTGAAGGTTTTGCACAAGGGACAACCTACCATATAAGCTATTGGTCTGAGTCACCCCTAAATGAAAAAGCGGTTAAGGCGAGCGTTGAAGCAGAGTTTGCCGTGATTGATAAATTGCTGTCCAATTATCGGCCAGATTCGGTGATAGAGACTTTCAATAGTGCTGAAAATACCGATAGTCAAGCGGTTGGTAGTGAAATTGTGGCATTGGTACGGATTGCGCAAACGGTTAATCAAGCCAGCCAAGGCTGCTATGATTTGACTATTAAACCTTTGTTTGAGTTATGGGGATTTCGGGGTGAGGCGTTAACGATTCCCAGTGACGCAGCTATTGTTAACGGCTTAAAACAAATGGGCATGCACAAACTGACCGTGGTTGATGCGACGCATTTGCGTAAACAACAAGCGGATTTAAAAGTGGATTTGTCTTCTATTGCGCAAGGTTACAGTGTCGCGAGAATCAGCGATGTTTTGGTACAACAAGGCATTAAACATTATTTGGTAGAAATTGGCGGTGAGCTGAAAACTGCTGGTTACAAACCTGACCATAATCCTTGGCGTATCGCCATAGAAAGGCCTTTACCAGGCGCGCAAGCCATGCAAAAAATTATTACCCTGCCTAAAGATGCGCCCACTGCGGTCATGACTTCGGGTACTTATCGGCATTATTTTGATGCCAGCGGACAGCGATACAGTCACATTCTGGATGCCCGTAATGGCAGGCCGGTTACACATAATTTGGTTTCAGCCACCGTTATCCATCCAGATCCGGTGATTGCAGATGCCTGGTCTACAGCCTTGCTTTGTTTGGGGCAGGTAGAAGGAATGAAGATTGCCAATGCTGAAAAAATTGCAGCGCTGTTTATTATTCAACAAGATAGTCAGTTGCTTGAATCCAAGAGTGACGCATTGAGTGCTTCTGATGCTATCATCATCCATTAATGCTTAGTAACTCACCTGAAATAAAATCATCAATGAAATTTTGTGTGGAGACGCAAAGTATTGCGTCTCTATCTGTATAGCTGTTATTTCATGTAGGTTGTTTAATCGCTCTTAACCCATAGTTTATGTCTATAAAAGCCCACAGTTCAAATCTCTTTTCGCGTTTTAGCGATTATTCGCTTCGGTATCCTTGGCTGATGTTGTGCATCATCGGCTTGTTGGCGTTTGTAGCATTGCAATACACCGTTAAGCATTTAAGTATTAATACTGATACTGCGGAACTGATTGCCCCTGACGCGCCTTTTCAGCAAAATCGCCGTAACTTTGAAAAAGCCTTTGCTCAGGATATGCACACACTATTACTGGTGGTGGAGTCGGACAGCCCGGAATTGACTAAAGCAGCGACTAAACGCTTGAGTCGATTATTAAGCGCGGATAAAACCCATTTTGATTCTGTTAGTATTCCTAATGATGAAGCTTTTTTTCATCAGAATGGGCTACTTTATATGGAGATGCCAGAATTACAGGATTTGTCCAATCGCTTATCTGAGGCACAACCCTTTATTGGTCGAATCATTCAACAGCCTACTTTAACCGGTTTCTTTTCAATTTTTGAAGATGCACTGACCTCCGCCGATAAAACGCGTGATTTGCCGTTGGATTTAACTACCCTGATTAATAAGGTGGCTACTGCCATGCACAAAAATCTGAAGGGTGAACAAAATTTATTGTCCTGGAAAAAAATGCTGGCGGACAAGAAATCGCAATCCAACAAAGGGTTTATTTTTGTTTCGCCAAAGTTTGATTACGCACAAATTCGACCGGCTGAACAAGCCATTGCTGTTATTCATCAGGGTATTGCCCATATTCAAGACCCTAATCTCCCGGCGGTTAAAGTCTGGATTACCGGGGAAGTAGGGCTTGAAGATGACGAGCTTTCCGGTATGAGTGCGGGTACTTTTACGGCAAGTATTTTTTCCATCGTCTTGGTATTTTTTATTTTACTGATTGCCTATCGTTCATTGTTGTTTACCCTGGCTACCCTAGTCACCTTAGCTATCGGTATGGTGTTTTGTGGTGCGTTTGCGGCACTGGCGGTACGGGAATTAAATCTGATTTCCGTGGCTTTTGCCGTATCCAATATTGGCTTAGGGGTGGAGTATGCCATTCATTTCTGTTTACGCTACCGGGATAATTTAAATCATCATATCGAACGTAGCAGAGCGTTACGCAGCACTTTGACTTCTACCACGCCGTCATTATTGCTCTGTGCCGGTACTACCGCGATTGGACTTTATGCGTTTATACCGACTGATTATAAGGGCGTATCTGAATTAGGCTTATTAGCGGGAACCAGTTTATTTATTTGCCTTATGGTCACCTTAACGGCTTTACCGGCGTTACTGAGGTTTATACCTGTTTCTGCGCCTGTTGATACGATTAAAACGCGCCCTGCAGTTAGCACTTGGGCTGAAAAGGTAGCCAAATTTACCTTGCACTTTGCCAAACCCATAACACTAATGACGGTGTTGTTCGCCGTGTTATCGGTAATCTTGGTGTTTAAGGTCAAAACTGATTTTAACCCCATTAATCTGCGTGATCCCAATACCGAATCAGTAGTCGCATTTAAGAATCTGATGAAAGATAAAGACACCACGCCAATGACCTTGACCGTATTGGTTAATGATGAAAAACAGGTGAAGGCTTTACAACAAAAATTGCTCACTATAGCGTCAGTGGATAAAAGTATCAGTTTATTTGATTTTGTTCCCGACGATCAGGAAGAAAAATTGGCGATGATTGATGAATTGGGTTTGCTGCTGGGATCGCAAGCCCAAAGTTTTCCGCCTTTAAAAATTGATCCCAATCCAGCAGCAGGTATTCTGCGTTTGCTGGCTGCAATAGAGGCTGGATTACCGACCAAAACCGATAAACTTGAAATAGCCGCGTTGCAAGCCTTTAAAAAAGAACTACAGGATGTGTTGCTTGAACTGGAGACACGGCAAGAACCCGATCGCAGCTTGTTTGTGGAAAAATTACAAACGACCTTGCTAGGCACTTTGCCGCCGGTGATGAATGAATTATTAAGTGGTTTTAAGGCTCGGGAAGTGCTTTTAACTGATTTACCCGCTGATTTTAAAGCTCGATGGCTGAGTAAAGAGGGGTTATATCGTATTCAAA
>JABFRM010000231.1 GCA_013141155.1 Methylococcaceae bacterium
GTGCGGGGGTCGCTGTTTTGGTACGCAGTTTTGAGGAGCGTTCTGTGAGTGCGAGTGGCAAAGGTGCAAATGCCGAGGCGTATGCTTTTGTGGAAATAGCACAGGTGCTTGATGGTGTGAATGTTGAGCGTTACGGTGTGGGCTTGGATAACAATATTGTGACTGCTGCGGTTAAGGCGTTGCTTAGTGCAGTTAACCGTGTGCAGGCGTTGGCTATTCAAATGTAAGACGCTCACTATAGTGCTTAAGTATCTGGATCATCATTAATTTCTAATCAACATTAATGATGGCAAAGGGCTTTAGGGCAGATTAGACGCACATCAATATTGATCACATCTTTTCCACTGACTTTTCAGTACATCGTAAGTAGCCGCGCTAACCTAGGATGAATGATTAAGCCTTGCCTTTTGTCCCATTTTATGTGGAGAACCCATAAATCAGTCATTCCGGCAGGGATGCCGGAATCCAGAGCCAGGGACGGTACAATCCAGATACATTGCGCTCGATTTAAGCCCTAAGTCATACATTCACATCCATGTGACTGGATACTGGCATCCCTGCCAGTATGACGGTGTTGGCTGAAGCATCTTGCTAATCAGGAAAAGATAAGCCGATAAAATTATTTTTCAAAATGTGAATTACTTCACAGATTTCAAACTTAAATATTGCTACAGTCAACTTAACTTCAACGTTTTGGCTTCTATCTTTCTTTTCAAAAGTCTTAGCAATGGAGTCATCTGGGCAGACACAATTTTTGCGTACCCGGCTACAACAGGGTAAGAGCGTATTATTTAAGTCTGACCCATGCTTTTGTAAATTGACATTTAAGTCTTAATCAAAGAGGGATTCGAAATGAATAAAAAATTAGTTTCAATAGGTATTTTGGGTGCCTTTATGCTTAGCGGGAGCTTGGCGAATAGCGCTGATCTGCCCGATAGCGCAAACAAAGCTGCCACTGAGCTTTCTTCAATAGTGCATGGTATGGCGCTTGACGCAAAAGGGTTGCCGATTAATTTAACGCCAGCGGTTATTTTGCAAATGCAACAATCGTATATTCAACGTTTAGAGCAGCAATCGAATACGGTTCTACAAAAACTCATTGGTTTAACACGCAATAGCATTTTCGGTAAAGAAACCTTTGCAGAAGCGGATCAAATTTGGGCGAATGCACTCTGGATTGGCTGGATGGCTGACAAAATTAAGCCTGATGATATTGATACCATTCAAGCCAATAATTATAGAATGCTATCAAGATATGCGAGTTCTATCGGGAAACCAATTGATCCAGACGCATTGGCGACTGGAAAAGTGCCAACATGGGTCAATCACAATTTACAAAAATTGAGGATTAATTGGGGCGTGATTAAGCTGCTTCTACAACTAAAAAATAATAAGGCGTATTTTAAGGAATGTAAAAAAAATGGGGTGCCATTGCCACCACCTTGGAATAGTAATCTTTGGATAAAAGAGCCTGTGGTCAATCCACCAGTGAATGGGACACAGCCGCTATTGATAAACTATTTGACGCCTACAAGCACATATCCAAATAACCCATTAACTGAGGTTTTCTCCTATACGTCAACTAGCCCTAATGGATTTTGTATAGCGCTACCAATTGTTCAAGATACAGTGAGTATAAATACGAAAGACACATACAACGCTCTAGGCGTTATTTGTCAAAGTATCAGTACATCTGCGGATCATACGATAAGTAACAGTAAAGCATGTTTCTGGGATAATAATGGTGATATTCCAAAACCTGCTGTGGGGACTACATATCCAATAACAGGCGGGCATTTTATTAGTAAATTAAATTTACCCAATAATAACCGCTGCACTGATTGTCATGCAGGTGAAAATGCTTTCATCGTTCATAAGGGCAATTCAGTACAAAATCCTACCCCGTTAAAAACAGCTAAAGATACATTTAATACAAATCATGCGATTAATTTTACGACTCAAAATAATTGGTATAAGCCTTTAGTAAAACCTAGCTGGTATCAGAATCCTGAACCGTCAGTTTATGTGGATGGAACTACAGTGGGAAATGGGGAGCCCGGATGTATAGGTTGTCACACAGCGGGTAGTGCCGGAAGATTGCCTAACATTCTATCTGGTCTTGGCATGAAAAATTTGTTTAAATACTGTAGTTTCTTGCTGCCTAATGAGTTGACGAATGGCGCAGGAAATTCTTCATTGGAAGGTTCAATGTACCCTTATAGAACTGATCCTAATGTTACTGATCCAGAGGCTTTGGCATTATTTAATCAATGTCGTTTGCTGCCCCCTCCGCTAATTCCTACCCCAAAAAGTAATTGGCTTGTACCAGTGCTAATGGTACCCCCATCACCTTAACTGTATTAGTACGGCAATCCTGTAAGTCGGTTTCGCTACCAGACAAACCGATTTACAGCATCACAAAACCGACCCCCTGCCCGAATTTTCCAAGCAGGGGGTTTTCGGGGGTATACACGTTTTATCCCCTAACCTAACCTAACCTAAACCGCGCTATCCGGCTTGATAGCACTCCCTTTACGGAGAAACACAATGGATCACATCTTATATTGGAACAGCATTGCGCTGGAAGCCAACCGCCGCGATTTTAGCAACGTTCCCGGCACTGATAAACCCAGTCCTGAGCAAGGCGGTCCGACGCTCAGCTCACGAGCATTGGCAATCGTCCATTTGGCGATGTACGATGCACACGCTGGGGTTATTGGTGGCGCGGCACTACCCCGTTATTTAACGTTACCCGCCAATCCGACTCCAGCATTTACTGCCGGTGAAAAACCGTCTGCCGCTGCCGCGGCTGTTGCTGCCGCAGCGCATGGTTGCCTGAGTGCGCTTTATCCTCGGCAGAAGGCGTATTTCGATGCCTCGCATCAAGGGGCTGGGCTTTCAGGGACTGCCATAGCAAGGGGACATGCTTTTGGCCTCGCCGTGGCACAAGCAACTTTAAAGGATCGAAAAGATGACCCCAATGCCAGCGATAACGGTTACGCAGCATCAATGCACCGTGGCGCCCATCGAGCCGATCCCGCCAACCCAACGCAGGGTTATCACGCACCTTTCTATGGCGCGCGTTCTAAACTTTTTGCGGTGACTGCTCGGCACGAATTAGATTCGCCTTCCACACTCATGGCCACCGAGCATGATAATGCGCTCAAACAAGTGCGAGGTAAGGGCATTATGCCAAAGCTAATAGGTACATTACCCACCACCTACTCTAAGCGCAGCGTCGATGAATCCTTGGTGGGTGTCTACTGGGCCTATGATGGCGCTCGTGAATTAGGAACACCTCCCCGCTTTTATAATCAAATTGTGCGTGAAATAGCAATGAGCAAAAATAATTCTGTTAACGATAACGCACGCCTATTTGCTTTTGTAAATGTTGCGATGGGTGATGCAGGTATTCTGGCTTGGGATCAGAAATATATTCACGATTTTTGGCGACCAGTGCAGGGTATAAGAGAACACGACCTAACAATGGGGCCAGCCGCCCCCACGCCGCCACTTAATCATATTTTCAACAACGATTGTGATCCTGATTGGTTGCCATTGGGCGCGCCTTCCAGCAATAGTTCAGATAAAAATTTCACACCGCCGTTTCCGGCTTATCCTTCTGGACACGCAACTTTTGGTGCTGCGGCATTTCATACGGTACGTCTGTTCTATGGCGTACTGCCCGGCAATCATGTAGCAGACACCGTTTTCACGGGACCTATCGTTTCCGATGAACAAAACGGAATAACACGCGACAACACAGGTGCGATAAGGCCTCGGCATGTGCGGACATTCAAAGATGGGCTTTGGCAGATGATTGAGGAGAATGGCTTCTCTCGCGTCTGGCTTGGGGTGCATTGGTCGTTTGATGCTTTCGCATTAAATACAACTACGGGCAAACCCGATCCATTGCGTAATATCGGCGGTGTTCCCCTAGGACTGAAGATTGCTGAAGATATTTTCGCCGCAGGGATAGGCAAGGCACCTAAAAAGTCAACAGTCGGGCCACGCTCTTAAAGCAGCAGAGTGTCAACCGATAATTCGTAAACAAGGAGGCTTGGACGTAGATTCCGAAACCCAAGCTTCCCACCACTTATTATTCACCCACGACACACTATTTATCCGCTTTTACTGACCTAAAAATAGTGATGAAAACATTAACCTCATCTTTCAAGCCAGCAACCCCGCCACCGCATAAGCAGACGAAATCGCCCCCTCATGCAAGCCATTACCCAAATAAGCCCCGGCATGATAGGTATGATTTTCGCCATTGGTGGCTATCACTTCATGACGATAACGCACGGCTGCTACGGAATAATACGGCGTTTGGTGTTTTTGCAAATGCACGACTTTGGTGGGATTGATCTGTTTGCTGAGGTTATAGGCGAGGCTATAGTGTCCATAGCGTTTGGCATCAATACCATAAAGCCGGTTAAGGTACGCATTGTAGCCACAATCACCTTGGGCATTGTTTTGAAACACATCAAATTCCGAGAAATAGGAAACGCCGAAATGTTTATAAAAAGAGACATCAGTGTGTATGATCGTCGTAATCTCATTTGGTTTCCACGCATCAAAGCGACGCCGTTCATCTTCGCTCGCATCCGCCAATAACCCCAACACTTGCTCAGGCGTCACCGCAAACACTACCTTATCAAAATGAAGCCTTTCGCCGTCTTGCATGGTGATGATAATGCCATTGGGTTGCCGACTAATGGCTTTAATATCTACGCTAAGGTGTATATGTCCGCTAAATTGTTGCAGGATTTTTTCAATATAGGTGTATACGCCACCGACAATCCTGTCCCATTGGGTAAACATATCCGATTGCTGCAATAACGGGATCGCTATTTCGGCGGGAAAGTTATCTATGGTGTTAAACGGCATGGAGTAAGCGTACATCAGTAACATTTTTAACCAGATTGAATGCACACCCTGATTCAAAAAATCTGACATGGGTTTGTCGTACAGATCGCCGGGTTTGACTTTCCGCGTCTTCAGCAAAAAATTAAGGTAACCCCCCATAATGGGCATGATTTTTCGGATTTCTTTTAAGCGTTCGCTAATGCCCTGACAATCATGCAGTATCCCAGCACCAGATTTAAACGTGTGTCCGTCACTCAAAAACAATTCACTGGAGGTGCGTCCTCGCTCAATCGGGACGTTTAGGGCCTGCATCAAGCGATGAAAATTCGGGAAATTCTCCCGTTGAAATTCTATCACCCCATTATCCAGAATGACATTAGGGTCAAGCGCAACCCCTGTGACATTTTTGTTTAAGGTGCGGATATTGCCGCCCAAAATCGGCTGCTGTTCAAAGACGCTGATTTCATGTTGCTTATCCAGCAAATACGCGGTTGCCATCCCCGCTGCCCCACCGCCGATGACCGCTATTTTCATAGTTTTAAGTTTAATCCGTTGCTTTCAAAAATAAATCACCGGTCAGGTGTTCATACAATCGGCATCCTGTACTGATTGAACCAGTGAAGCCGGGGTAGCCGGAAGAGGCGTTGCAGAAATAAAAATTGTTCAAGGAACTGCGATGATCCAAGCGGTTAAAAGCGATATTTTTAGGCGTCAAGTTTGAGCCGTAGGAATTGCCGCCAGGGCTGCCACAATAACGTTCATTGGTGGTGGGGCTGCCGAGCATCTTGAACACCAAATGCTCACGAAAGTTAGGGATGTACTGCTTTTCGATAACATTCACCAACGCATCAAAAATCTCATGCTTTTTAGCGCGATATTGCCCGGCGTCACTGATTTTAAGGTCATGGAAGCGCTGATAATTGGCCACAGTCAATAATTCCACCACCTGACTCCCTTCCGGAGCATCACTATGGTCATGGGTCAATAGGCCGGGGGTGGTGATCACAAAACTGGGCTTTGAATAATCGCCGTGCCGGTTCATGTCGTCAAAGGCTTTATTGAGGTCGGGCTGCTCAGTGTGGAACAGATTCCAACGACCAAAACCAAAGTCCCGCAGCTCAATATCCTTCACCACACAATAGGCCATGAAGTTGGAGGGCGAATAATCGTACAACAGCTTCTTTTGGACGGGCGCTGAAAACTGCTCAAAACCAATCATCTCCGCGGCGCGTTTGGGGTCAATATTGCAAATCACCGTTTCGCCAAAATAATCGCTAAACTGCCCACTATTGAGCAAGTCTTCTGCGTGTACGCCTTGGATGGTCTGGCCGTCGCGAATAAATTCGGTGACTTTGCAGTTGTAGAGTATCTCGCCGCCATTCGTTTCGATGGTTTGCACCAAGGTATTGATGACGTGTTCAAAGTGTTGGGTGGGATAATAAGCACCACGACAATAGCCCATAAACAGCACGCACCAAGCAAAAAAAGACAAATCCCTAGGCGGCAACATAAAATCAGGCCATTGCAAAGCCAACAAGGTTTGTGCCTCTAAGGGCAACTGAAACGCATCAAAAACTTCCTGCAAAGTGGCGTTGCGGTATTTGATGACTTGTAGGTTATGACCGATATTGCACAGCAACGACCAAACATTGATAGGAGAAGGTAGCTTGTCCAGTTCGTCAGCGGTCTTTTCAACCGTGTTTAAAAATCTTTTGATATTACTGGCGGATGCCGGAAACAAGCTTTGCAGGCGCTCGAACAGAATATTTAAATCGCCTGGGATATCCAGTGCATACCCCGGCATCCGCATGTGATCAAAGCCATTGGGATCGTATTGCTCAAAGGTCACTTGTTCATGCACATTTAATTTTTTCAGGAAATTATAAACACTGCGCCCTTTGCCGCAATTCCAGACATAATGCAACTGCGCGTTAAATTTATAGCGTTCCCCTTCTTCAAAGGTATGTCCATAACCACCCGGGATTTCATGCGCTTCCAGCAGCAGCACTTTTTTGCCCGCTTTTGCCATTAATGCTGCAAAAGACAAGCCTGCCAAACCACTGCCGATAATCAAATAATCAGGTTTCATCGTGAATTAAGCTCCTTTGAGCGGAAGGTGGATTAGGGGGATATAGATCAAGCTTACCCAATTGATTTTTTATTTGCATTTCCCAAACGCTCGCCATACTCAGAAAAACATCGCTGTGGATATTTTCATAGAAATCCATTATGTGCAGCGGTATTCTTTCAGGCGCATTTCTAAGCCACAAAAAGACATGCGTACCAGAAGTAACTTCATGGTTATCCTAGCCAAAAACTATCGCCTAAGGGTTCATCATACCTGACTAGGCTTAATCTCCGGCGTGGATACAATTTAAAGCTAAACAAACTGCATAATGAATGCGCAAAAAAGCAACATCAGATTCCAGGTACATCATTCCATACCTCATCCTCAACATTATCCCAGTCTGCAAGCGAAGAAGCCTGAGCAAGCATAAGATTTTGCCATTCAGACCATTGTTCCCGTTGGCGTAAAAACAACGCAAAATCTAAAACCTCCTGCACCATAGGTTCAGGTAGAGGCTTAATAGCTTGATAAACTTGTTCTGCAAGATTCATTACGCACCTCAAATAATGGTAATAGTCCCTAATAATAGTTGTATTTGATATGTATATTTCAAACATACCGGAATAAATTCCACAAAATATTCCATATCCAACTAAATAAATTAATGACTAAATTTTCTAACAGCAAAAAACCCAAAATAGTCATTATCACGATAAAGCCAAGGTAAAAATCACTAATATCTGCGAGC
>JABFRM010000148.1 GCA_013141155.1 Methylococcaceae bacterium
CACCGTAAAGCCCTTGCGCGCCCTGCAAACCGACCCGAAAACCAGTCATCACTTCATCGAATATCAACACGCTGCCATACTGGTTACAAGCATCCCGTAAAGTTTGTAAAAATCCTGCTTCCGGCACCACACAATTCATATTGCCCGCCACTGGCTCGACGATAATTGCCGCAACCTCTGTACCGATTTGTGCAAATAACGCCTTAACCGCTGCGGCATCGTTATAAGGCAAGGTAAGGGTCTCCTCAGCCAATGCAACGGGTACCCCAGGCGAACTGGGCACGCCCAGGGTTAACGCCCCAGAACCCGCTTTTACCAACAATGAATCTGAATGCCCATGATAACAGCCTTCAAATTTGACGATCTTATCGCGCCCCGTATAGCCCCGCGCCAAACGAATCGCACTCATGGTCGCCTCGGTACCGGAGCTGACCATCCGCACCATCTCGATAGACGGCATTAACGCACACACTTTTTCCGCCATCTGCGTTTCCAACACCGTTGGTGCACCAAAACTTAAGCCTTTGGCAGCCGTTGCCTGCACAACGGCAACGACTTCCGGGTGTGCATGACCCACCACCATCGGACCCCAAGAACCGACATAATCAATGTAACGTTTATTATCCGTGTCATAAATATAAGCGCCTTGGGCGTGATCAATAAACACAGGGGTTCCCCCAACACCATTAAAGGCTCGCACTGGTGAATTAACACCGCCTGGGATTACCTGTTTAGCCTGGATAAATAAATCAGCCGCATTAGTCATATTTTTTTTGCTTATTGGAGGTTTTAAAAAACCATCACTTTACAATGAATAGCACTTTTTTTAAAGCCGACAATGGCGCGCAACGCCTATATTTTTCAATTTATTGAACAGTTTTTTTAAAAAAAACCTCACATTAAAAACGATAAAGTGAATTTTTAATCAAGCATTTTTTAGCTTGCAATTTCTAAAAAACACTATATATTGTGTAGTCATAAACAAAAATACACTATATATATGATTTTACTTGATTTATCAACGGCTTGACGCAAATCGCATTTTTCACTGCATAGCCACCCTTTTTAATCATCTTCAGGAGCCTCTCCCATGACCGCCAAATTACATATTATCGCCAACACGGTCACTGAAATTCCCATGCAAAGTGCATCCCTCGATATTTGGGACACTAAATATTGCCTCAAAACCAAAAGCGGCGAAGCGTTGGATAAAGCCATTGACGACACCTATAAACGTGTTGCTAAAGCGTTATCTGAAGTTGAAAAAGGGAAAGCAGCCCAAGAAAAATATTACAAAGAATTTTTATGGGCATTGCGTCAAGGCGTGATCCCAGCAGGTCGCATTATTTCTAATGCAGGCGCTTTAGCGCACAAACCGGCTACTTCTACCATCAACTGCACCGTTTCCGGTACGATTGTTGATTCGATGGACGATATTTTGGGCAAAGTGCATGAGGCAGGCTTAACGTTAAAAGCGGGCTGCGGCATTGGTTATGAATTTTCCACGCTCAGACCCAAAAACGCCTACGTCTCCGGCGCGGGCGCATATACTTCCGGGCCTTTGTCGTTCATGGATATTTACGACAAAATGTGTTTCACCGTGTCTTCAGCAGGCGGACGGCGCGGCGCACAAATGGCGACTTTCGACATCGGCCATCCCGATGTGGTCGAGTTCATCCGCGCCAAACGCGAAGACGGTCGTTTGCGTCAATTCAACTTATCTTTGCTGATCACCACCGAATTTGTCGAAGCCGTCAAGCATGACCGTGACTGGGCACTCTCCTTCCCCGTTTCACAGACGGAAGTCAAACGCGACGAATTGGATTTAACCGATGCAAAACTCATTTGTTGGCGCGACCTACCTGCTAAAGACGGTTATGTAGTCAATGATGCGGGACAAGTTGCCTGCAAAATCAGCAAAACCATGCCTGCCAAACGCTTGTGGGACATTATCATGACCTCCACCTACGATTACGCTGAGCCGGGCTTTATTCTGATTGATAAAGTCAATGAGATGAACAACAACTGGTTTTGCGAAAACATCCGCGCCACCAACCCCTGCGGCGAACAACCCTTACCCCCGTACGGCAGTTGTTTATTAGGCTCTATCAACCTCACCCGTTTTGTCGAAAAACCTTTCACGCCGCAAGCCAGTTTTGATTGGGCAAATTACCGTAAAGCCATCCGCATTTTCACGCGGATGCTTGATAACGTGGTGGAAATAAACGGCCTGCCTTTGCCGCAACAGCGCGACGAAATCACCAGCAAACGTCGGCATGGCATGGGCTATTTAGGCTTAGGCTCCACCGTTACCCTGATGGGGATGAAATATGGTGACGAAGCGTCATTGGCGTTTACCGAAGAAGTCACCAAAGTGTTGGCGATTGAAGGCTGGCAAGCAGGATTGACGCTCGCCAAAGAAAAAGGCGCTGCGCCGATTATGGAAAAACTGTTTACCGTCACCGGCGAAATGTTGCACAAACGCCCTGAAATGGTTAGCGATGGTTATAAAATCGGCGATCAAATCGCCGGTAAAATCTTGCACGCCAAGTATAGTCGTTACATGCAACTTATCGCCAAAGAAGCGCCGGAACTGGTCGCCGAACTTGCCGAAGTCGGGGCGCGATTTACCCATCACAGCTCAATAGCGCCTACTGGCACGATCTCATTGTCCTTGGCAAACAACGCCAGTAATGGCATTGAACCTAGCTTTGCCCACCACTATGCGCGGAATGTGATTCGTGCGGGTAAAAAGTCTAAAGAAAAAGTGGATGTATTCTCATTTGAACTGCTGGCTTACCGAGAGTTGGTCAATCCAGAAGCCATGCCCTACAGCGATAATCCCGCGCACCAATTGCCAGATTACTTTATCGCCGCCGATGATGTCACGCCTAAGCAACACGTAGACATCCAAGCCGCCGCGCAAATCTGGATCGACTCGTCCATTTCCAAAACCGCCAACGTACCCACCGATTACCCGTATGAAGACTTTAAGTCGATCTATGAATACGCTTACGACAAAGGCCTGAAAGGCTGCACCACCTTCCGCTTCAACCCAGAAGCCTTCCAAGGCGTATTGGTGAAAGAATCTGATCTGGAAAACACCACTTATCAGTTTACACTGGAAGATGGGCAAGTGATTGAAGTTAAAGGTAATGAAGAAATAGAGTATGATGGTGAAAAACACAGCGCGGCGAATTTGTTTGATGCTTTGAAAGAAGGGTATTACGGGAAGTTTTAAAAATGATAGCGAACTATATCATTTTTGATAACTTGGGAATACAATGGATAGAGGTTACAAAAAACCATTTGAACAATTTGTAAAAAAGCAACCCAGACCTTTTCAGGCGAGGATTGAAGATGAAGTGGACGCAATTTGTGAAAATCCCCATTGCGGTGAACTCAAAGTGGGTGATTTAGCGAATGTCCGTGTGCATAAATTTAAACATCTTCGCCAAGAATACCTGATTGCGTACCGAACGACAGCAGACAAAGGCATTGAATTTTTCAGCATTGACTTCTATAAAATCGGTACACATGAAAATTTTTACACTGAGCTTAAAAAATATCTTTTGAATAGCAGCTAAATCCATGAATACGGCACAAGAACTTTTTTCAACTTTACAACAATTGCCATTGAGTGAACGGCAACATTTTTTTGAACTGCTAGCAGGTGGGCTAGGCAATGATGCCAGCCAAGAAAATTACAGCCATGCGCAAGTATTTGGACATTTAGACAATGCCCTGTTTACTGCCGCAGAAGCTGCTGACTATTTGGAGATTTCAATTGCCACGTTTCGTCGCTACGTTAGGGATAACAAAATAGTCGCCATCTCTACGGTAGGTTCAAGCCATTTATATTCCTTGGAGGCACTCAGGGAATTGAAAAAGCGTTGGCATTAACGCGCCGTCCCTAACACTTTTACCTTAGTTGATTCCTATGACCCTAAAAATTGATAAAAAAATCGTTGGCTACAAAGTCTTAAGCAATGTCGTCAATATCAACGAATCTGTCGAAAACGCGCCTGCTGACCTTGAAAGCATGCACGAAAACGTCGAGCGTCCTGAAATTCTGGTCGGCTCCACGTACAAAATCAAAACGCCGCAGTCGGAGCATGCCTTGTACATCACCATCAATGACATGATCCTGAACCAAGGCACAGAACATGAAGAACGCCGCCCTTACGAGATCTTCATCAACTCCAAAAACATGGAGCATTTTCAATGGGTGCTGGCACTGACGCGGGTTATTTCTGCGGTATTCCGTAAAGGTGGCGATGCGACGTTTTTAGTGGAAGAGTTGAAAGCGGTGTTTGATCCTAAAGGGGGTTATTTCAAAAAAGGCGGTGTATTTATGCCGTCTTTGGTCGCTGAAATCGGTTGTGCGATTGAAACCCACATGAAGCATATTGGCATGATTAAACCTGAAGCCATGCCGGATCATCAAAAACAAATTCTGGCGGAAAAGCGGCGGGAGTTTGAGGCAATGCATGGGGAGACGAAAGGTGAGGCGTTTCCTGAGAAGGCGGTGTTGTGTAGCAAGTGCAGCACTAAGGCGATGGTGTTGATGGATGGGTGTATGACTTGTTTGAATTGTGGGGAGAGTAAGTGTGGATAATTTTTCATAGTGAATAAAGTACTTACATTACTTAAATATAAAGACTTTTATCAGAGTTGATTGAATTTAATCGTGTTTATATCTGATTTTTCAATTTACAGATTTATGATTAACACAAAAACATTATTAATTGTTGGAGCCGGAGCAAGTCATCCTTATGGATATCCAACGGGTATCAAATTAAAAGGAGAATTATGTGATCCAAAAAATTTAACTGATTTAAAAAGTCTAGTTCTTGACGATGAGTTAACTGAGTTTTGTCGAGCCTTTAAAGGATCGCAAAAATACTCCATTGATGCATTCCTTGCTCAAAGAGGAAAAGATCAAGTATTAAAGACAAATAATCTCAAAAAAGAGACTACTTTTAATGGCTCTATTACCTATGAAAAACTTGGAAAGTTAGCAATTGCTTCTCAATTAACAAAATGCGAAAAACTCAATAACTTACTCGTTGTTAAAGATGATCATTGGATGGAATATTTATGGAATCGCATGACTGCTAACGAGATTCCAAAATCAAAATTTGTAGATAATCAACTTAAAATTATTTCATTCAATTACGATAGAGCCTTAGAACAATACTTTCAAACAGTTATAGAAAACCATTTTGGCGTAAGTAATGAAGAAGCAATTACACTAAGGAAATCTATAGAGATCATCCATGTTTACGGCTATTTACAGGATCTGGAAGAACGGCCCTATGGGGAGCCACCAATCGATATTTCAAAGGTTGCGAATTGCATAAAAGTAATCCCTGAAACCAGAAATGCGGATGACCAGGAATTTGAGAAAGCTAGACAAATGATTGATTGGGCGACTAGAATTTGTTTTATTGGGTTTGGCTTTGATCCATTAAATTTAACTAGACTAGGTGTAAATGGCTTACCTATGTCTAAGTTTTTTGGAGCAAATCTTGATGGTAAGAGAATAGGAAATAGTCAATATGGATTTTCTCGATATGGAAAGACTGAAACAGATATTAATAACGTTAAAAGATTGTTGATTGGAAATTATGAAACTCCTACTGGGGTAATTGGAGAATCCTTTAGCACTAAGGGCTTGTCTAAATTAAAAACAATGAAGTATTTAGAACATATTGATTTATTTGGTGATGCGCGGAGGATATTATTTTAATCGGGTTCTCGCACCCGAAGGCGAGATACTTTCTTTTGCGTCGCCAAAAGAAAGTATCCAAAGAAAAGGCGACCCGGTTACCGCTTCTCCCTGCGTTCCTCGCTTTTGCTGGGGGTTGGCGAAATGGGCTTCCTGCCCATTCACCAACGTGCGGCATCCATGCCGCACCCCTGCGGTCTATTCCCATCAAAAACTCCGGTACTCGGCGCGTCAAACGGGGATGGCGCATCCCAAAATTCGTAGGTTGGGTTAAATGCAATGCAGCCCTACAAATCGGAGTGGCAAATGTTGGGTTTACCCTAGGGGGCATAAATCACGCTGTCCAACCCAACAAAATTTAAGACATCCATACATGAACATGGAGATAATCACATGCAAACCAATAGCCAACTCATCCATCATAATCGAGTCATCATGCCGGATCAGGTTTTGCGTGAATTAAATTTGCGCGAAGGTGATACGGTTGTTTTTGTTTGCGACCAAGCGGGCGTTCACCTGCGAAAAGCACCGCCAATAGATTCCCTTTTTACTGAGGCACTACAAGGTACTTTAAGCGAGTGGGATTCCGCCGCAGCAGACGATGAAGCGTATGCTGACCTTTGAAACCTTTTCTGTAGTGGTCGTGCCTTTTCCATTTACCAATCAAGCCGCCAGCAAAAAACGACCTGCCTTAGTCTTATCCAGCACAGCATTTAATACCTCGGTGCAGCATTCAGTTTTGGCAATGATTACCAGCACCCAAAACACTAAATGGCTACTGGATGTAGCCATTACAGATATGTAGGAGTAGGTTGACATTTAGTGGCATATTAACCATAATTAAGGTATCAAATGATACTTAAGGAGTATTGATATGGTTCTTGTAACACCTGAGAAGATAGCATCCGTTATGGCACTTGTCCCTGTGCCTCATTCATTTGCCGAACTTGATCAATTAGTCTCCAATGGTTTGCCTAAGCAAGCACTAAAATCAAGTATCGAACACATTTATAATAACAGTGAAGACCGTAAACAACTTTTGTATCAGATTATTCCTGAAGCGACTTATAAACGTCGCCGGGATAAATTGACTCCTGAGGAATCCGGGCGGGCTGAGCGCCTTGCTCGAATATATGCGACTGCCCAATATGTTTGGGATTCTGAGGATGACGCGAAGACTTTTCTTTGTGCCTCTCATCCCATGCTAAATGGCCAGACACCGCTTGCCGTTTCCATGACAGAAATTGGCGCGCGTCGGGTTGAAGAGTTGCTGTGGAGGTTATATTATGGGATAGCGGCTTGATGCGTATTTTTAGGTTAGGTGACGAACGGCACCCAATTTGGGATGGCACTGGGGAGGCACTTATTGGAGGAAGGTGGAACAGCCCAGGCAAGCCCGTCATTTACGGTTCTTTAAGCTATTCTTGCGCAATGCTTGAGATGCTGGCGCACGCGAATATTGGTCGAATCCCGTCGACGCACCGGTTTGTTATCGCTGATGTACCAGATGAAGTGTTTGTAGAAAAACATGAGGCAATTGAGCTACCAGATGGATGGGATACTGACAATAACACTTATGGTCGGGCTTTTGGTGACCAATGGCTTAATGAAAAAAGAAGCGCAATATTGTTGGTGCCGTCTGTAGTCGCCAAATTGGATTGGAATGCGTTAGTTAATCCCGCTCATCCGGATGCCAACAAGTTTATAATTTCCACTTCTGAAAAAGTAATTTGGGACAAAAGACTTTTTGAACGGAGCAACCAATTCTAAAACCTAGAACTTTAAAATTTGCTTTTAACAAAGGCGAATTCAACTCTGAAGTGCAATTCTAGTATTCATGCAGCCTCTCGCATATTTTCGCCAAAAAATACCGCATGAGGCGTTCTATAGTTGAGTGTTTTCCGGGGGCGATGGTTGAGTTTTTTC
>JABFRM010000003.1 GCA_013141155.1 Methylococcaceae bacterium
CTCTACACCTTTCAATCTGGATTTATCCTTCACACCTAAAAACTGCGTTCCAGCCAGATTGGCACTCGCAAAATTGGTATCTTCAAGCGTAGTCCCCGACAAATCGGCACCCGATAAATCAGCATTGCTTAAATCCGCACCAGAAAGATCAACACCGAACAACAGGGTATTGTGCAACAAACTACCCACTAATTTCGCATAGCGCATAGAAGCACGATTAAAATTAGCATTGCTTAAATTGGCACCCGATAAATCAGCATTATTCAAACTGACCCGCATCAATCCCATCGGCTGATTTTTCATATCCGCTCCCCAATTGGCATTGGATAAATCAGCCTCACGCAAATTCGCACGATCTAGCACACTGATAATGCGACTGTTTTTGAGATTGGCCTTACTCAAATTAGCACTGCCCATGTGTACGCCAAAAATACTGGTATTGGCGAGATTGGCACCAGATAAATTGATTTTAGACATCACCGACAAATCCAAATTCAACCCCGACAAATCGCTGTTACTTAAATTGGCACGACGCAAATCCGAACCCCACAGATTCGCCTGTTTAAAATCCAGCCCAGATAAATCCAACTCAGTCAGATCTTTTCTGCGCAAATCCGCAGGATGCGCTTTACTGGCAGCAGCAAGCCGTTTTTCTACTTCGGGGCGATCAATATCGGCGGCATTAACCTGAAAAACAGCACTTAACGCTAAAATACCCAATCCATAGCAAATAATTCTCATACCCTTACACTCCATAAATTAACCACATTATACTTATTCATTTAGCCGCAATGGCAGAGGTTTAACATCAAACGCCACACAAACCCGCTCTTCATCGGAATGAAACGGCAGGGTACGATGAAACAATGAAGAAGGAAAAAGCACCAAATCCCCTAACTGTAAATCAACAATCTGGCTGGGGAAGTCATCATGTAATCGCGGATAGTCGTCACCATCGGTACTGTACGCAAAACTGCCCTCATGCGCGCTATTCTTAGCGGGTAGCTTAAGATAAACACAACCACTGATCCAACCTTCTTCATGGATATGTGACGTCAAATAGCCACCTTGCTGCATCCGCAGATACCACGAACTGGTAAACTCGATCTCACGCGGGAAATCGGTAATCAATTCACACGGGCTGTCAGCAAAACGTTGTTGATAGTCCCGTACTTTAGCCCGAATCAATGCAGCAAGCTTTTGAATAGCCGGTTCGGAACGCATCAACAAATTACCCGCCGACTGCATACCATAATATAATCGCCCCTGCTTTCTTTCGGCTATAGCAAGTTGTTGAATATCCCGTAACAGCTCAGCAAGCAAGCCACTATTGGGTACTGATAATTCCTCAATACGCGTGTGCAGCACATAATCCATCGGCTGCTTACAGAAATTATACTTATTTTCAACGCGGAAATTAGTTGCATAATGCGCAGCTAAAGCACCCATCAACACCGATAAGTGCGGCTCCAATGCCGCAATCTGGTCAAACCTTTGTTTAAAAACTTCAAACTGCTGATTTTTATAATAACATTGCAAAGCCCGTGCCGGTGCATCAGCAAAATGGGTCGCTTCAAAATAAGGAATGGCCTCAGGCAAACGCCCGACCAAGCAATAAAATTCACCCAAATTATAACTGGCACGCCCATGATTTGGCTGTACCAGCAGCGCCTGTTTATAACAACGCACCGCCTCATCTATCTCACCACGATCGCGCATAGTTTCCCCAAGACTATTCCAAGCATCCGCGAATAGGGCATCCAGCCTTATCGCTTCTCGAAATGCACAGATAGCTTCCTCATATTTCCCCTGATCATACAAGGTAGTGCCAAGGTTGAAATGCCCTCGCGCATCGGGTCGCAAGGCCAAGGCGTTGCGATAACATTGCTCAGCTTCCGCTAACCGCCCCCCCTGCTGCAAAACCGTGCCAAGATTCCCTAGTGCCTCAAAAAAATTGGGTTCAAACACCAACGCTTGATGGTATTGCTGCGCGGCCTCCTGCAAAAAACCCTGCGCTTGCAGCAAAATACCCAGATTAAAATACGCCACCGTAAAATTGGGCTTACATTGCAAAGCTTTCCGGTAACTGACCATCGCTTCCTGAGTGTCACCCAACTCCGCCAGTATCACGCCCAAATTAAAATGAATCTCCGCAATACGCGGATCAAGCATAAGCATCTGACGAAAACTGGCGACTGCCTCCAGATTTTTGCCTTGTGCCTGCTGGCAAAGACCCAGCAAATTACACACACTCAGCGCTTTGGGGTATTGAACAAGCAACGCCTTTGCCCTGGCTTCAGCCTGTAGCAACTGACCGCCCTGAAGAAGCTGTTGCAACGCCTGCACATCGGCGGGATGTGGTTGTTTAAGTTGTTGAGGCGGCCTATTCATGATGATCAACGCTCACGGAAATGCTTAAAATATACCGAAAATTTAACGAATTCAGCAGGTTCAAAGTTATCCACTCTGTGTAAATGCGTTCGCAGTTCGCCAATTCATTTTATAGCCGAAAAAGGGGTGAGTGGTGCTGGTGGTGCTTCAGGAGCGGATACGGGTGCCACAGCTACCGGCGTACTAACCACAGGTTGTGATGTGTCAACCCTATCCACGGGTTGGGCATTGGTTATAAAACCGGTTTGACACTCCACCAAACTTTCTGCGTAATTATTACGTGCATCTAAAAGCCCTTGCGCAGAACCAAATTCAGTGCGTAATTCCTCCATGACTTTTTTAGGATCTTTAGCCGCATTAATCGTTAACATTTTGATATACGACAAATACGCCTGCATACGGGTAGGATCACCCGCAAAAATGCCCGGCATTTTCCTGGAAGTCGTCTCAACCACGCAATCCGTCATCAGCTGAGGATCTAATTTATAGTCTTTAATATCTGGCTCATTTTGCAGTTGCGCCAACACCGTTTGCTCGTACTGTTGTTTTTCAGAGCAAGCGGATAACAATAAGCCTGCCGCAAGCAGCAGTAATAATTTGTAAGTTTTGTTCATGGCGTTACCTGGGGGTTGTTGTTAAAGTCGCACAACCTTCATTATATCGCTATCCAGTAAAGTTTCACTATACCAGTCAGAAATCTGGGCTATGGCTTAAACCTGTAGATAAAGCCCCACACCGCCTATACAGTTACGCTTTGTCAAACAAATCACTTGTAAAGCGTAAAGAGGCAAGATACACTTTATCGTGATTAAAAGCTTCCTCCATAAGGGCATTCAACAATTTTTTGAAACTGGCTCAAAAGCTGGTATTGCAGTAGAACACGAGGCGAAACTGGCTATGCTTAACCCACCCCACCCCGGCAATATTTTAAAAGACGATGTCTTACCCGAACTGGGTATCGGTGTCACCGAAGCCGCTGCACAGCTTAGCGTGTCGCGTGTTGCCTTATCCCGCGTGGTCAATGGGCGAGCAGGCGTGAGTGCTGACATGGCAATTCGCCTTGAAGCATGGCTAAACAATCCTACCGCTGAAAGCTGGGTGCGTATGCAGGCGGAGTATGATCTTTGGCAGGCCAGGCAAAAGCCTCGCCCGACCATTAAACCGATTGGCATAACGCAAGCGGCTTAAATTATCCACTTTAACAACGACAATCATCATGAACTTTCTTGACGTTAAAACCGACTTCGCCTTTAAAAAAGTCTTTGGTAGCGAAGACTCCAAAGACATTTTGCTGAATTTTCTCAATGCGGTGATTTATTTTGAGCAGGAGCGGCAAATCACGGATTTAGTGATTGTTGACCCGTACAACATCCCCATGCTCAAAGGCATGAAAGACACGTATGTGGATGTCAAAGCACAGCTTGATGACGGCAGTAAAGTGATTATCGAAATGCAGATTTTGAATCATGAAGGCTTTGAAAAGCGGGTTTTATACAATGCCGCTAAAAATTATTCCGCGCAACTCCAAAAAGGCGACAAATATCATTTGTTAAACCCCGTCATCGCCCTGACTTTAACCGATTTTGTGTTATTTAAAGAAGATAACTTTATAACGCACTATTTTAAATTATTGGAAAAAGAACGTTTTATTGAATACAACGATGATATTGAACTGATTTTTATTGAATTGCCCAAGTTCAACAAAACCGAAGCAGAATTACAGACGGTACAAGATCAATGGCTGTATTTTATTAAAAACGCAGGTCTTCTTGATTACACGCCTAAAAACCTTGAAAAAGAGCTGGAAAAAGCCTTCGACATCGCGAATGAAGCCAATTTAAGCGCTGAAGAATTAGAGTTACAGCACAAAAAACGCGAATGGATATATATTCAAAATAGCGCACTGGCATTTGCAACGAAACAAGGCATCGAGCAAGGCATCGAGCAAGGCATCGAGCAAGGCATCGAACAAGGCATCGCCAATACGCAACGGGAAACGGTCATTAACGCCCATCGCGCCAACGTACCGAAAGAAACTATCGTGTTGATTACGGGTTTAAGTCTTGCTGAGGTTGAACGTATTTTGTCTGGCGTTTAAAGCATCAAAACAAATCCGCATGCGACCCTGTCAATGCGTGATCTCTGTAGGCAGGTGGCAGAGGTAAATCGTTCGCAAGCATTTCAATGGCTGTTTTTAACTTTGCCGCGTAATTGCATCAGCTTAAATTGCTTTTTAAATGCGTTTTTATAACTGATATTACGCAGATTTGTAGGTCGGGCTTTAGCCCGACAAAGTATCATCCAGCCAAACGGCATCCCACAAGGCGTAATCGCCAATTTGTTCAACCAATTTCGCCCGCAGTGGATTCGCCACAATGTAGCGTGCCATCTTGTGCATATCCTCATCCTTACGCACCGCATGGTCAAAATAATTAGGCTGCCAAACCGCATGCCCAATCGAGCGTGCTGAACGCCCCTTTAATAATCGCATCGTATTAGACAGCTTGCCCTTATGTAACACCATCAACCAATGCAAATGATCCGGCATCAGTACATAACACAGCGTTTCGGCGTATCCTTCTGCTTGCAATACCATCAATTCCCGCACCACTTTGCGCCCATATTTAAGCGATGCAAAGTAAGGTGTCCTATCCTGTGTCACCGTCGTAATGTGATATGCCACACCACTTTGCGAAACCCGCCCTATGCGGAGATCGTTATAAGGCATTACTTTTGCTTAAATTCAGTCGGGGTGTCATTAGGCGTTGTCGGGCTGAAGCCCGACCTACAGTGCTTGCGTAACATTAGTTTATAAATGATTTGACGCATTAGCTTTCAAGATCAGCAAATAAATCTTCAATATTATCAAATTCTTTTGAGTATGCGTTGTCCTCTAAAAGCATTTTTGCGGTTTTTTCATTCGGTGTGTATTCAATCGGAAATGGAATCGCTCGCGTAGCGCGAATCTGGGCAAAAAAAAGTTTAACCGCCTCGGCAGGCGTAATGCCAAGATCATGCAAAATGGAAAGCGTTTCCTGTTTTTCTTTTTCACCGATATGAATTTGATAAGTTCCTGAACGTGGCATGGTGCTTATATCCTGTAAAAATTAAACTGCAATGGCAAACCGGCATAACGCATATTTAAGCAGCAACCTGAATAGTAATATTCAACGCCTTAATAATGTGCTGCACGGCTGATGCGTCCAGCACCATCTTATTACTCATTAGCTTCCGCTCTGCGCTCCCTAATCAACTCGTCAGCAAGTGAAACCGTATTGTCCACATAAGCTTTCACTAAAACCTGTGCTTGCTGCAAACGTTGCTTTCTGGTGGCAATATGTAACTCACTCTCATGATAAGACAATATCAATTGGTCGCCAGCATGAATGCCCATTTTTCGACGAATTTCGACGGGAATGACGATGCGTCCATCTGTCGAGACCTGCGCTATTGATGATGTCATATTAACCTCGCTATAATTTTTACCCTGTTAGTAGCGAAATGGTAGCATTAATACTATATTTATCTTATGGCTTTTTGCAGGAAAACTGGTTTTGTTCATAAACCGCCCAAAAACGTCACTTATTGCCCTAACCCTGTCAAAAAGTGTCACCTTTTAACAACCCACCCAACACCCCTATCCCCTGCAAGTGCTGATTTACCAGTAGTTACATTTTGGCACGGCGCTTGCATTATCTATTTCGTAAGACATTGTTGGACAGAAAATTTAACCTTAATTTTAACGCACCACCACAAGGAAACATCCCCATGAACATGAAAAAAGCACAAGCTGGTTTTACTTTAATCGAATTAATGATCGTGGTTGCGATCATCGGTATTTTGGCTTCTATTGCGTTGCCTGCTTACCAAACTTACACCAAAAAATCTAAATTTGTCGAAGTTGTGCTGTCTACCTCACCAGTTAAACTTGCTATCGAATTATGTGTTGCAGATGGCTCTTGCTTCGCGGGCGGCGGCGCTGTTGTACCTAACGGCGTGGCCTATAGCACCAAAGGTTTACCACCTGCACCACTTGCATCTACCCTTTTAGCTTCTCAAACAGTTACGGGTGCTGGCGCAATCACAGCTACAGCAACTGCAATTTTGGATGCCGAAACTTATATCATTACACCCGCTGTTGATGCGCAAGGTAAAGTTACTTGGACTAACACTGGTACTTGCATAGCTAAAGCGCTTTGCTAAACCGTTTAGCTCGTAGCTCGTAGGATGGGTAGAGCAACGCGAAACCCATCGCAACGGCAACACATGTCCTGATGGGTTTCGGCTATCGCCTCTACCCATCCTACACCCCACAAAAAGCCCCGTACATGCGGGGCTTTTTTTATGGCTTTTGGATTTATGATAAGATATTGTCATCTTGGATTTTCTGGAACAGATAATGACAACCATTACGTTTGATACACATAAGTTTGTTCGTAAATTAAAAGAGGCAGGCTTTGAAGAAAAACAAGCTGAAGCGATGCAGGCAGTTATTTATGATATCTAAGCTCATCACAAAAAGGGATTTACAAATTGAACTGGCACCGATAAAAGCCGATATAAATTTAATGAAATGGATGCTGGGTGCAATTTTGGGCTTGGCTATTGCTAACTTTGCTAAGCAATTTCTTTAGTCAAGCTCGTAGGATGGGTAAAGCAACGCGAAAACCATCGCAACGGCAACACATGCCCTGATGGGTTTCGGTTATCGCCTCTACCCATCCTACACCCCACAAAAAGCTCGTAGGTTGGGGTGAGGTAACGAACCCCAACATGCCTCACAAAAAGCCTCGCCCATGCGGGGCTTTTTTATGTGTAATAAAAAAAATGCAACAGCAATTTTGTATATGTTAAATTAAGGGCTAACATAAGCACCTTATTAAGATTTGATAGAGTACAACTATGCAACAAATATTAGCGTCGTTTAGCGCAAGCATCTCTGAACTCAAGAAAAACCCAACAGCACTACTCAACAAAGCGGAAGGGGAAACTATCGCCATTCTTAACCATAACCTGCCAACAGCTTACCTTGTTCCTGCGGATGTGTACGAATTGCTGATGGATAAATTAGAAGATTATGATCTGGCAAAAATCGTCAGGGAAAGACAAGCAGAAAAGCATTTAGCCATTGAAGTTACGCTTGATGACTTATAAATTAAAATTCCTGCCAAGCGCCAAAAAAGAATGGGATAAGCTGGACAACAGCATTAAATCTCAATTTAAAAGCAAATTAATAGGCTGCTTGGAAAACCCACATATTCC
>JABFRM010000027.1 GCA_013141155.1 Methylococcaceae bacterium
ATCAATACATTTATAAAGCATTAATAACAATAGTTAAATATATATTTTTTATAAAATTTATTATTAATAGAGAACACATTTTAAATCCTTTACAACAAATTGTCAGCGTCATTGAAAAAAGACAAACCATGCCAATTTTGTCCAACATATTAATTGTTATAGATGGAAAAAAATTAGTTTTAACGGGTACAGATTTAGAAATTCAAATTATTGCCCACATAGATATTGATTCTGCTGAGTCTGGAGCTATTACGTTAACGGCAAGAAAGTTTTTAGATATTTGTCGATTACTACCTTTGCAAGCGGATATCAAAATTGAACAATTCGGTCAGGATGATAAGATCAAAATCTCATCGGGTCGCAGTCGTTTTTCACTCAGTTCTTTACCTGCTGAAAATTATCCTAAATTTATAGAAACTGAATTTAATAATCACTTTGTTATCAGTGCAGGAAAATTGAAAAAAGCCTTAGAAAAAACTGTTTTTTGTATGGCGAATCAAGATGTACGATTTTACTTAAATGGTTTATTGTTGAATATTTCTAATCAAAAATTAAAAATGGTGACCTCGGACGGACATAGGTTGGCTATTTATGAAGATAACCTGCAAGAACCTGCCGGTTTTGAAGCTAAAATTGTGTTGCCTCGTAAGGGTGTTATTGAGTTAATGAGATTATTAGATGACTCTGATACTGAATTAAAGATTGAGTTTTCGGATAATAATATTCGAATTTACATTAATAATTTAATCTTCTCGGCTAAATTGGTGGATGCCAAATATCCAGATTACTCAAAAGTATTTAATCAACCTTTTTTAAATACACTTCTTGTACCGAAAATGCTGTTAAAAGAAACATTATCACGCGTTGCAATTTTGTCGAATGAAAAATTTAAAGGCGTTTCATTTGATATTTCAACAGATAGTATTAAAATTAGTGCGCATAATCCTGAGCATGAAGAAGCTGAAGAGGAATGTTTGTGCGAGTATACTGGCGAGCCGTTGTCGATTGCCTTCAATATTCAGTATATGTTGGATGCCGTATCTAATCTTAATTCAGATGTCGCGGCTTTAAATATTGCCAGTAATGCAAGCACTTGTTTTATTGAAGAACCCAATCAACAATCGTATAAATTTATTGTAATGTCCATGCGGTTGTAATACATAGCATGAGCTTGCAAAAGTTGGATATTTATGGCGTTAGAAATATCCAACAAACGTCTATTATTCCATCGCCTGCGCTTAATTTTATTGTCGGCCATAATGGCAGTGGAAAAAGTTCAATATTAGAAGCTATTTTTATCTTAGGTAGGGCAACATCTTTTCGTAGCAGTCATATTAAAAATGTCATCAATCATGATGCAACGGATCTTGTTGTTTCAGGACAAGCGCTTCAAAAAAACGGGTTTTACGCGCACCTAGGAATACAATTAAATTCAAAAAATTGTGAGATTCATATTAATCAAGCGCCTAAACAAAAGCGCTCTGCATTAGCTTACGCCTTACCTATTCAACTTATTCATCCTATTAGTTATCATTTATTAGACGGTAGCTCTTCAATTAGGCGTGAATTTATGGACTGGGGGATTTTTAATCACGATGAGCAATTTTTGCCCCTATGGCGCCGTTTTAAAAAATCGTTATTACAACGGAATGCTTTATTAAAATCTAATACATTTCGACAGATTCAGGTTTGGGATAAAGAGTTCTTGGCACATGCTATTCCGGTTGCACAATTTAGGGTTGAGTATATTCAAAAATTACAGCCAGTTTTTTTGGAGATTTGCCGGAAATTTTTAACGTTTGATATGATTGAATTAAAAATATTTTCCGGATGGAGTGAGCAAAAATCATTACAGCAATTGCTGTGTGAAAATTTCGATAAAGATTGTCGACAAGGCTTTACTCAATATGGCCCACACCGTGGCGATTTTCAACTATTAATTAATAATAAGATGGCCAAAGATTTTGTTTCAAGGGGACAATTAAAATTATTGGTATTAGCTTTAAAACTGGCGCAAGTACACTTACTGCATCAAAAATTTAGTAAAATAGGGTGCATTTTGATTGATGATTTGGCAGCAGAGTTGGATTTTGAAAATCGCAGCAAGCTTTTACAATACCTTACATCTATGGATTTTCAGGTTTTTCTTACTGCAACTGAATTACAAAATTTTGGAGACTTACAAGGCTTAAAGGAGTTTAAAATGTTCCACGTGGAACATGGGAATGTCAAACAAACGAATGTTCTTTAATGGAACATTGTTGCAGTGATTTAGAGTGGAAAATACATGAGTAATGACAATCAATACGACAGCACAAATATTCAGGTTTTAAAGGGATTAGATGCCGTACGGAAACGACCTGGGATGTATATTGGTGACACTGATGATGGTAGCGGATTACATCATATGGTATTTGAGGTTGTTGATAATTCAATAGATGAAGCATTGGCAGGTTATTGTAAAGGTGTGAACGTTATTATTCACGATAATGATTTTGTATCGGTGTCGGATGACGGAAGGGGCATTCCTGTTGATATTCACAAGGAAGAAGGGCGTTCAGCGGCGGAAGTTATTATGACAGTGCTACATGCTGGTGGCAAATTTGATGATAATGCCTATAAAGTTTCCGGTGGCTTGCATGGTGTAGGTATTTCGGTTGTCAATGCATTGTCTGAGGAGTTGCATTTAGAGATTCGCAAAGGTGGAAAACTGTATCGGCAGAAATATATAATGAGTGAGCCAGTTGCAGCATTGGCTATAGTTGGTGATGCAGAAGGTTCTGGAACATTAATTAAATTTAAACCCAGCGCGGAAACCTTTACAAATATTGAATTCCACTACGATATATTAGCAAAAAGACTTCGTGAATTGTCGTTTCTAAATTCAGGTGTACGCATATCCTTATTAGATGAGCGTAATGATAAGCAGGATGTTTTTGAATTTGAGGGTGGCATTAGTGCCTTTGTCAGTCATCTTAATAAAAATAAAATACCGTTGTTCGATGAGGTTTTTCATTTCACAGCTGAAAAAGAAGGTGTTGTTGTTGAAGTAGCCATGCAATGGAATGACTCCTATCAAGAAAATATTTTTTGTTATACCAATAACATTCCACAACGGGATGGCGGTTCACATCTAGCTGGGTTTAAAGGTGGCTTAACGCGAACTATTAACCAATATATAGAAACCAGCGGGTTAGCCAAAAAAGAAAAAGTAACCACAACCGGTGATGACGCGCGTGAAGGTCTAACGGCAGTGCTTTCAGTAAAAGTCCCAGACCCTAAGTTTTCATCACAAACAAAAGATAAATTAGTTTCATCGGAAGTGAAGCCACTGGTTGAATCAGCGATGAACGAAAAGTTTCAAGAGTTTTTATTGGAAAAGCCACAAATAGCGAAAGCAATTGGCAATAAAATAATTGATGCGGCCAGGGCAAGGGATGCAGCGCGTAAAGCTAGGGAAATGACGCGTCGAAAAACGACCTTAGATATTGCAGGTCTGCCGGGTAAATTAGCAGACTGTCAGGAAAAAGACCCTGCATTATCTGAAATATTCATAGTGGAAGGGGATTCTGCTGGTGGTTCAGCCAAGCAAGGTAGATCAAGAAAAACCCAAGCTATATTGCCGTTAAAAGGCAAAATATTGAATGTTGAACGAGCCCGTTTTGATAAGATGATTTCTTCAGAAGAGGTGGGTACCTTAATTATTGCATTAGGGTGCGGAATTGGCAAAAATGAATATAACCCCGAAAAGCTACGTTATCACCGCATTATTATAATGACCGATGCTGATGTTGACGGCTCACACATTCGTACGTTATTGCTAACCTTTTTTTACAGACAAATGCCAGAGCTTATCGAACGAGGCTATATTTATATCGCGCAACCACCGTTATACAAGGTAAAAAAAGGCAAGCAAGAGCATTATGTAAAAGATAATGCTGGACTTAATGAATATTTGATTCAGTTAGCTTTAGATAAAACTATATTGACTATTGATGCCTCAACACCACCGATTCAAGGCCAGGGTTTAGAAAAATTGGCTAAAGAGTATATTGAAATGCAACTGGTGATTAGTCGTTTGTCAAATCGTTATGACGAACTGTTTTTACAACAGTTAATAGCTGTTAAACCAATGCCTCCCGATACTATTTTCGATAACAATTTGTTGACTGCATGGTTTAAACAGTTTGAACAGCATTTAAACGCCCATAACAATAAAGTCAACTTTAAGATTGAAGTTAACTTTAAAGAGGGGCATGATTTTGCTATCACGGTGCTTAAGCGCTTGCACGGCATCACCAAAACCTTCACTCTGCAGCCCAGTTTTTTTGAAAGCAAAGATTACAAAAAAATGCAGCACTTTGCCGACTATACTGCCGAAATGTTTACCGATGAATCTTATATGCAGCTAGGCGAAAGGCAACAAAAGGTAAGCAATTTTAAAGAAGCGTTTGAATGGATGATGAAAGAAGTTAAAAAAGGTCAGCATATTCAGCGCTATAAAGGATTAGGTGAAATGAACCCTGAGCAACTCTGGGAAACAACGTTAGATCCTAATAGCCGCCGCTTATTACAGGTTAGAATTGAAGATGCCATTGCTGCCGACGAAATTTTTACCACGCTAATGGGCGATGTTGTCGAACCACGTAGGGATTTCATTATTAAAAATGCCCTTGATGTTAATAATTTGGATATTTAATTATGCTGACCTACCCTCAAATTGATCCTGTCGCATTGGCGCTTGGACCGCTTAAAATTCACTGGTACGGCTTAATGTATTTAATAGGCTTTGCCGGAACTTGGATCATTGGCAAGAAAAAGGCCGAACAAGCGCAATCCCCCTTAACGCCGTTAGCTGTAGAAGACTTAGTGTATTACGGGGCATTAGGTGTAGTTTTAGGTGGAAGAATTGGCTATGTACTGTTTTATAACTTTAGCCAGTTTTTAGCCGAACCGCTCATGATTTTTAAAATATGGCAGGGTGGGATGTCTTTTCATGGCGGAATGTTGGGCGTATTTTTAGCGATGTGGTTGTTTGCAAAAAAACAGCGCTGCACCATGTTTGAATTAACCGATTTTATTGCCCCGATGGCACCGATTGGATTGTTGGCCGGACGCATTGGTAATTTTATTAATTCAGAATTATGGGGAAGGGTAACCGACGTGCCTTGGGCGATGGTATTTCCTAATGGTGGGCCGTTACCCAGGCATCCATCACAATTATATGAAGCTTTTTTAGAAGGTATCGTTTTGCTGGTGATTATGTGGCTCTATACCCGCAAACCAAGACCGGTTATGTCGGTCACAGGCTTATCCTTGTTAGGGTATGGCATCTTTAGATTTATTGTGGAGTTTTTCAGAATGCCAGATGCACATTTAGGCTATTTGGCTTTAGAGTGGGTCACTATGGGGCAAATACTGTCCATACCCATGATCATAATTGGTGGCGCACTAATTTATTTCGCGTACGCAAAAAAAGCATGAAGCAATATCTGGATCTATTACAAAACATCCTCGATCAAGGGTATACCAAAAGCGACCGTACCGGCAGCGGTACTTTATCTTTATTTGGTACGCAATTACGCTTTCCGTTACAAGCTGGATTTCCTCTAGTAACGACCAAAAAAGTTCATTTCAAGTCTATTGTTCATGAACTCTTATGGTTTTTAAAGGGCGACACCAACGTTGCTTATCTGCAAGAACATAATGTCAGTATTTGGAATGAATGGGCTAATGCGGAAGGGGAATTGGGTCCCGTGTATGGTAAGCAATGGCGTTCCTGGCCTACCCCTCATGGTCAACTCATTGATCAAATAAAAACAGTGTGTCAACAAATCAAACAAACCCCTCACAGTCGCCGCTTAATCGTATCAGCATGGAATGTTGCCGACTTGCCGGATGAAGGACTTAGTCCACAAGAAAATGTACTGCTAGGTAAAATGGCACTCGCGCCTTGCCACGCTTTATTTCAATTTTATGTCGCTGATGGACATTTATCCTGTCAATTGTATCAACGTAGTTGCGATACCTTTTTAGGCCTGCCCTTCAATATTGCCAGTTATGCCTTACTGACGCATATCTTGGCAGATCAGTGTAATCTACAGGTGGGTGACTTTATCTGGACGGGGGGAGATGTGCATCTTTACTTAAATCATTTACAACAAGCTAAACTACAATTGGGTCGCCAACCTTTAAACTTACCAACCCTCCAAATCAAACGTAGACCGAACTCAATTTTTGATTATTGCTATGAAGATTTTGAGTTAAATAATTACCAGTCGCACGAAGCCATAAAAGCACAAATTTCAGTGTAAATATTAAATCGAGAATATTTACCATTGCTTTAAGTTTTTACCTTCAGACGATACAGTGCTGAAATATCTTCATCCCCATAACCATCCGTAATCAGTTGCGTATAATCCTTGACAGTTACATCAATCAACGGCAAAGATGCACCATTTTGTTTTGCCATCGCCTGACAGATTTTTAAGTCTTTATGATGTAAAGCCAGTTTAAAACCGGGTTTAAACACGCTTTGGGTCATCGATAAACCACGATGTTCTAAAAACCAATTACCTGCCGCCCCTCCACCTATCACTTCAATCACCTTGGGTAAAGGTAATTGTTGTGCGGCTGCAAAAGCCAGCGCTTCGGTAACCGCTTGATTAATACCCGCCGCCATTATTTGGTTGACTGCTTTGGTGCCTTGCCCTGTACCCGTAGGCCCCATGTGAATGATACGTGTTGCCAGTGTTTCTAAGAGTGGATGCACTCTACATAAAGTTTTGGTTTCACCGCCAACCATCATAGATAATGTACCTTTTTGGGCGCCTTCAACACCACCTGAAACGGGTGCATCTAAAAATGCCACCTGTTTTTCTGCCAATTTTATGGCCGCCAGTATCGCGGTAGCGCTGCTAACGGTAGACATATCCACCACAATACTATCGGGTTTGATCGTATTAACGATAGCATTGATAATGTCTATCACATCTTGATCCGCCGAAACACAGATAAAGACCACTTCGACTTTTGCGGCAAGTGCCTCTGGCGAGTCATAAGCCAGCACTTGTAATTCTTTTGCCAAGGCAGTCGCTTTGGCTGGCGTACGATTATAAACAGCACTTAAAAATCCGGCTTGCGCTAAATTTCTTGCCATCCACTCGCCCATACTACCGAGTCCAATGAAGCCAGCTTGCATGGCTATTTCTCCAAATAGGTGTAAGTAGTTAAACCCGCAGTCAACTCCTGCAAATAGGCTACCCGTTGTGTTTCACTTAAGGGGCTTTGTGCTAATTTTTGTTGATAGGCTTGCTTTAGTTCGCTGCTGTCAATATGTACATACGCCAATAGTTCATCCACATGCTCGCCTTCGCTGAAGTCTGAAAAATGGTAAGTTTGATCAGCGCCTAAGCGGATATTAATGGCGTGCGTATCACCGAATAAATTGTGCATGTCGCCGAGAATTTCTTGGTAAGCACCCAATAAGAAGAAGCCAATCAAGTAAGGCTGTGCCGAATCAATTTTATGCAAAGCCATGGTTTTTTCAATATTTTGGCCATCCACATACTCATCAATACGCCCATCCGAATCACAGGTTAAATCTTGTAACACCGCGCGTCGATCCGGCTGTTCGTGCAAACGGTGGATAGGCATGATTGGGAAAATTTGCTCAATCGCCCAGGAATCAGGCATGGATTGAAACAACGAAAAGTTACAAAATATTTTATCCGCCAACTTTTCTTTTAATTCCTCCATAGTTTTTTGATGGCTGTGAATATCTGGGTTTAAGCGTTCAACGGTATAGCGACACAATTGCAGATAATGACTTTCAGCATCTGCCAGTGCTTGTAAACTCACCTCGCCTTGAATAAAACGGTTGCGCGCTTCTTGCACGGTAAATTGTCCATCATGGTACTGTTCCAGCACGTTTTTCTGCTTGAATTGCTGCACGCTGGCTGCTTGCAACTCAGGTATTGCTTCTGTATCTGTAACATTGGTGATTAACACCGCATGATGTGCGGTAATCGCGCGGCCGGACTCAGTAATAATGTTCGGTTGCGGCAATTGATGTTGTGCGCAGACTTCCGTAAAACTACGCACAATATTATGGGCATATTCATCCAGACTGTAGTTGATTGAACAATCACGTCGAGAAGCACTGCCGTCATAATCCACCCCTAGCCCACCGCCGGTATCGACCACTTGAATAACTGCGCCTAAGTGATGCAGTTGTACATAAAATTGCCCAGCTTCTTTCAGCGCCATTTTAATATCATGGATATTTGCAATTTGTGAACCCATGTGGAAGTGCATGAGCTTTAAAGTATCCAATAAATTCGCTGCCCGCAAATCGGTTAGTAATTGCAAAATATCACTGGCGTGGAAACCAAATTTAGATTTTTCACCGCCGCTGTTTTGCCATTTACCCGCACCCAAACTCGATAAACGCACGCGTACGCCTAGCTGGGGTTTTATCTGCATTTTAGTGGATTCTTCGATAATCAGGCTTAGTTCTGACGGCTTTTCAATGACGATGAAAACATTTAAACCCATCTGAATACCAATCAGTGCCAGCCTTATATACGCGCGGTCTTTATAGCCGTTACACACGATGGTGGATTGCAATCCAGATTGTTGTTTCGCCAAACCCAATATTGCCAATAATTCCGGCTTGCTGCCTGCTTCCAGACCAATGGTGTCTGCCGCTAAAATGCCTTCAACTACTTGCCGTTGCTGATTGACTTTAATCGGATAAACTGGCGTGTAACACCCTTGATAATGCTCAGCCAGCATCGCTTTTTTAAACGCTGCATGTAATTGATCGACCCGATCTTTTAAAATATCCGTAAATCTAACTAACACGGGCAATGAGTGCCCTTGCGCGGTTAACGTTTCGGCAATGTCATATAAATCCAGCTCAAGGTCGCTGTCGGGAGATGGCTTGACCGCCACATGTCCATGGGTATTGATCGAAAAATACCCACCACCCCAGTTATTAATGGCGTAGATTTGTGCAGATTGTGCAATTGTCCAAGAATTGGAAGGGTTAGAACTCACTATTACTCTCCGTATAGACTTCATAAATGCCCATATCATAGCCTTTTTTACATTGACTACAGAAATTCTGCCGCTTGATGCAAATAGGTAAGGAGGGGATTTTAGTTGACGTGCGATGATTCAGTTTTAGCTGGTTGCCAAGCGCCTGTGGCAACCAGTGTAAAATGAAGATGTTTTAATTTAATGGCGACTTTCAGCAGCCACGCCATCTGCGAGTACGTCAAGATCGCCCCAACCTAAGCGACGATGAAACAACTCCAGTAACAAGCCCCAACTTTGTAAAGCTAATGCCGGATCGTAGCGTGGGCCTTCATCGCGCATGAACGCATGTTGACCATTGACCTCATGCCAAGTAAACCGCGCGCCCACTTCTTCAAGACGGGCTTTGAGCAGATTGCGGCCTTCCAATGGAACGTGTGGATCTTGGCGTCCCCAAATGTGCAAGAGTTCACCTTTTATTTCACTGGCGCGATCCATAGAATTGTCATTTGTGCCTAAACCTAAGCCTTTTTTATGAATATCCGTGGCATAGAAGCAGGTTGTCGCCAATACGTCTGGATTCATAGCGGCGCGGAATGCCAAGTGTCCGCCGATGCAAATACCCATTACCCCAAGACGTCCCGTGCAATCTTCGCGTGATTTTAGATAATCCAGCACGGCGCGGGCATCGCTATCATAAGCTGACAGCTCCTTAGTAATCTTATGTGAATTGCCACGCGTGGTGCCTTCCTCGTCATACGCAAGCACCGTCCCTGCTGGTTCCAGCTCATGGTAAATTTCTGGGCAAGCCACAATAAAGCCATGTCCGGCTAGCATCGCTGCGGTGCGACGGATAGGGCCTGTTACTTGAAATATTTCTGAAAACATCAAGATACCTGGATATTTTCCAGGTGCTGCTGGGCGAAAAATATGCGCGCGCATATCACCGGTAGGGGTATTGATGTCCGCAATTTCATGGTCTTTGATAATCATAGCGTGTCCTGTTAGGTGAGCTGAAACAAATAATGCAAAACAGTGATTATACGCAATCATCTGATGCAAAAGAACTATAACACCATGCGTTTGGCTTTCATTTTGTCAGTGATGATGTTTTTTGCCGTAGCGTTTTGCGTATGGCCTGCGGGTAATTGCGTGTGAACAGTTTTGTTATGCAAGTTTTTTGTGGACTGCGTCACAGATTATTTGTCAGTTGTGTGATACGCCCTATTTTTTAAAGCAGCAGTATTAGACTGGAAATACGGAATATTTTTAATTTAACTATATGATTATAAAATAAAATTAATAAATAACCGCCCCGTAAATTCAGCAAAATAGTAATGCCAGGTAGTCGAATTAGGTATTTGCACTAGGTATTCGTACGGATATTTTCTTTATTCCCCTGAAAGTATCATGCGTCCAGCTAATTAAGAACTTAGCCAAATGTAACTTGCATGAATAGCTCGGCGAATAACCCGTTAGAAACAACTTTTATAAACTTTTAGAAAGTAAAAATAGGAAGGATGAAATGCAAAAAAATAAACTTGTAATTGGATTGTCTTTGACAATTCTTGTTGGGCTTTGGGGAGGAGGTTTGGCTTATGCTGAAAGCGCCAGTTCATCATCTCAGAATTCGAAAAATAACGTTGACACTGTTAAGACCCAGAACAAAAGACAAAATGCGCAGCAATCTGCCCGAAAATTAGCGGCAGCTCACCTCAAAGCCAAATATAAAGCTGCTCGCGCCAATGAAATCGCACAGCAAGTAATTGAACATGGGCACCAAAGGAGTTCAAAATGAACATCAGCTTAAAACGATCTATTCAACAACTATTATTAGCAAGTGGCACCGCTTTTGCCGCAAGCGCTTTAGCTGTCGTAGGACAACAAAATCCACCACCAGGTCCCGGTCAGATTCCAGATTACTTTGGTGTCACACCTAACTACGCCACCAGTCCACAGCCAATAATGGCGACTGTGACCATTACCGATCCAAGTGGGTTCGGTACAGGTGCTGTTGCTGCAGCGACTACCTATGATTACGCTACTGATGTTCAAACTGACAAAATCATGGATGTCCAGGTGCTTAATCCCGGTAGCGGATACGTCGCAGGTACCACGGTAACTGTCACAGGTGGACCAGGCAGTTTACCTGTATCGTTAACACCCATCATTGAATCTGGTCTTATTACCGGTTTTCAGGAAATACCCAGCGCAACTAACTTAGTTGCAAATTTTTCGGGGTTGGGTGGCAGTTTTAAAATCCCTGTTGTAGGTTCCGGTATCCGTAAATTTGTTGACTCCTTGCCAGGACTTAATACGCCAAACAACTTGGGGCAACAAATGCCATTGGCTGTGGCTGACCAGGCTACTTTTACGGGGTCTGATTACTACGAAATCGCTGAAGTTGAATATACCCAAAAATTGCATTCCGATTTACCCGCAACACATCTACGCGGTTACGTTCAGATTAAAACCGGAGGTTTTACCATTGCAGGCTTTAATGCAGCGGCCGATAAATTAGCCTATGCTAGCCAATATGCGGGTTACTTAGGCCCTGTCATCGTGGCGCAAAAAGACCTGCCAGTACGTGTCAAGCTAGTTAACCTGCTCTCAACTGGCGCGGCTGGGAAATTGCCTGTCCCCGTCGATACCACTTACATGGGTGCTGACGGCGCTACCGATACTGACAACCGTACTTCTATGCACTTACATGGCGGTAATACCCCATGGATCAGTGACGGTACTGCACGCCAGTGGACTAAACCTGCCGGTGAAGTAGGCCCTAATAAAGGCGAATCTGCGCGTAGCGTACCGGATATGTGGTTCGATGCGTCAGGTGCTTTGTTACCTAACTCAGCTACATGTACGCAAGGCAGCACTATTTGCACGACCCCTGGCGCTACCAACTACCCAGGCGACGGCGCATTAACGTTCTTCTATACCAACGAACAAAGCGCCCGCTTGATGTTCTATCACGATCACGCTGAAGGCACGACGCGTCTGAATGTCTATGCGGGCATGGCTGCTGCCTATGTATTGCAAGATCCAACCGAACAGGCTTTGGTTACTGACGGCACACTGCCTTCTCTGGCTGATACGATCCCATTGGTTATTCAAGAAAAAACCTTTGTACCGGATCAAACCAAACCGGTATTAAACTTCTATGGCCCGTTTGCTTCACAACTGCAATCCCAAGATCCAACCTGGCGTTGGGGTACAGGTACAGTCGCTACCGGCGTAATGGGTAATGGTGATTTGTGGGTTCCGCATGTATTTATGCCTAACCAAAACCCAGGCGATATTTCTGGTGCCAATGCCGTAGGACGCTGGGATTACGGTGCGTGGTTCTGGCCTCCATTTGCTAACCTGCAAAATGGTCCGATTGCCAATCCCTATTTCGATCCTGCCTGTAATACCACGACCAGTTATTGCGAAGGCCCCGAAATTCCAGGTGTACCAAATGGTAGTTTGCAAGCGGTATTAAGTAATAGTGTCGCAGGTGGTGTTCATGATGCAACCAAAGGCGGCGCAATTACCGAATCACCTTCTGCCACACCTGAAGCGTTCAACGACACCCCGTTGGTTAACGGTACTGCGTATCCGTACATAAACGTTGATCCTAAAAAATACCGTCTGCGTATTCTCAGTGTCGGCAACGACCGTATGCTTAACCTGTCTTTAGTAGTGGCGGCAAGCAAAAACTCGGTGACTACTGCGGAAGCCAATGCTGGTGCAACTGGTGTGGCTGCCATGTGTAACGGTACCACAGCAGTATCGAATAACCCTGCGGAATGTACCGAAGTGAAAATGGTACCGTTTACTGCAACACAAAATGCGGCTACCAACACACCTTTCCCAAGCCATTGGTATACCCAACAAAAAGGCGGGGTGACTTTTGATGGTCGTCCTTCAGGTGTTTTTGATCCAAAAACACGCGGCCCAGCCATGGTACAGATTGGTACCGAAGGCGGCTTCTTATCGTCACCGGTCACGATCAAAAACCAGCCGGTTAACTACGAGTACAACCCTAAAAACATCCTGATCGGTAACATCAAGGAACATGCCTTATTGTTAGGGCCAGCAGAACGTGCCGATGTCCTGGTGGACTTCAGCCATTTTGCCGGTTCCACACTGATCCTGTACAACGATGCTGGCGCCCCGGTTCCCGCTTGGGACTTACGTCTGGATTATTACACTGGCAACTTTGATAACACCGATACTGGTGGTGCATTCTCAGTTATCCCTGGTTACGGTCCTAACAGCCGCACCTTAATGCAATTTCGGGTAGCTGCCAATGGTGCTGGTTCAAACAACACCCACCCTGTGGATGATCTAGGCAGCATTAACATGGCTACTTTGACGCCTAAGATACAAAATGCGTTCAAAACCAGTCAAGAGCATATTGTCGTTCCACAGTCTGCGTATAACGCTGTTTACGGTATCAACGCAACGGATGCGGTAGGCAAAGACTTGTCATCGATCTTCAGCACCCGGCTTAGCTATAATCCGCTGGTAAAAAACCTAGATGGTACCTTTGGCCTATCGGCATTAGTCAATCTGGAACTGGAACCTAAAACGATTATCGAAGACTGGACCATGAACTGGGGTCGGATGAACGCCTTATTGGGTACTGAAGTGCCACATACCACGGCGATTAACCAAACTTCTATACCCCAAGCGTTTGTTGATCCACCGACCGATTTAGTTAAGATCACACCTAACGACAATATGGTTCCAGTATCAGGTACTTTAGCGGATGGCACACAGTTGTGGAAAGTAACCCATAACGGGGTGGATTCACATTCTATCCACTTCCATTTGTTCCATGTGCAGCTGGTTAACCGTGTGGGTTGGGATGGTGCGATCTATCCACCAGAAGCTAACGAACTGGGCTGGAAGGACTCTGTGCTGATGCATCCTCTATCTGATGTTATCGTGGCGATGCGTCCGATGGTTATGAAAGGCTTACCGTTTAAAGTGCCTAACAGCCATCGTTTACTGGATCCAGCAAAACCAGCTGGCGGTCCTTCGGAGTTCTTCAACTTCAATCCGCTAACCGGTAATGCATCAAACGTGACAAACGTACAAGTCAATTACGGTTGGGAATATTTGTGGCACTGTCATATTCTGGGTCATGAAGAAAACGACATGATGCGCTCTATTGCGGTTGCCCAACCACCGGAAAAACCAACGGCGTTAGCTGCAACCACAGCAGCAACGGGCGTTAAACTGGACTGGACGGATAACTCTATTATCTCCAACTCAGTGACCATCCAACGCTCTACCTCGCCAACGTTTGCAACTGTAGACGCCTACTTTAATGTTGTTGAAGAAGAGTGTGCCGTACAAGCAGGCTGTGCCAGAACCTATATCGATACCACCGCGCCAGCAGCTACCGATGTGTACTACCGCATTATGGCTAACAACACGGTAGGGGCAGGTGACGGCAAACTGGATGCACCACGCAATGCTGATGGCTCTTATGGTGGCACATTACCTGTTGAATTATCTACATTAACACCTGGTTTAGCCGGTTATGCTAACGTAACCGCTAACTCAGATTGGTCTGCTCCGGCTTTACGAATGACCAGTCCAACAGCTACGGTAACTGCTGGGCCTCTGGCATTTGGTAATCAAGTAGTTAACACAACCAGTGCAGTGCAAAACGTAACGGTAACCAATACGGGTACAGCTAATCTGGCTATTGCAAGTGTAGCGTTATCCGCTCCTACTAGCTTTGCCATTACCAACGGCTGCCCTGCAAGTCTGGCACCTGCGGCGAGCTGTAATATCGGCGTGACATTCACCCCGACTGTGGCAGGTGCTTTAGCTGATACTTTAACCATCACTGATAATACCGGTGGTGTAGCAGGTACTCAGCAAACAGTACAATTGTCAGGTAACGGTACGGTTTCTACACCTATCGCTGGTGTGTTGCCTGCTGGACCCTTAACATTTGGTAACGTGAATGTTGGCTCAATCAGTGCTATACAAACGGTAACTCTGTCCAATTCGGGTACGGCACCATTGGCTATCACCAGTATCGTAGCACCGGCGCAATTCGCTCAAACAAATACCTGCGGCGCTTCCTTGGCAGTTGGTACAAACTGTGCGATTAACGTAACCTTTAATCCAACGGTTGCAGGCACTGCTACGGGTGACTTAACCATCACCGACAACACCAATGGCATCGCAGGTAGCACACAAATGGTGGCAGTGTCCGGTACCGGGGTGGCAGTCGTGCCAGTGGTTCCTGCAGTTCCAACCGTGGTTCGGGATACTTTTAACCGCGCTAATGCCATTACTTTGGGTGCTACTTGGCAGCAGACTAACCTCCCTTTGGTAGGGGCGGTGCTGCGGACGAATAACAATCAAGCTAGAGCAAATTTGGCAGGTACTACCGGTTACGCTTACTTCAATACCGTTGGAGCAGCAACTCAAGGTGCAGGCTTCACTTTCGCTAACACGACAGTCAATAACACTGCCCTGTTCTTGAAAGCAACCGGTCCTATAGGTGTTCTTGCCGTAAGTGGTCAGTTACAAAATGCCATCCGAGTGCAATATAACGCCGGCAACGTGACCATAGCCACAACCAACAATGGTGACGCATTAGTACCTACCTATACTACTGTAGGGGCTGCAATCCCTACCGGCGGTAATTTGGTCAATGGTAATGGATTGCGGACTGCGGTAGATAACACCGGTAAAGTATGGGTTTGGAAAGTAGTAGGTGCTACAACCACTCTATTAACACCAGCCGGTGTGCAATTGCCTAACGTCGCTTTATGGACAACAGGCGGCGGCAAGGTGGGTATGCAACTTCCCAATGGTGCAATAGTAGACAACTTCGTCGCCTACTAAGCATCATACAGGTTGGGTTGCAGCGGTATCGCAATCCAACCATTCCTTTAACTTTATAGCTAAATTCTGGTCAACTGAAGTTCAGTTGACCAGACCAAAAAGAAACAAGATCGCCAAGGATGGCGATTTTTTTTGGATTAAGCCGGTTGCTTTTCGACTTAATCCAAAAAAATAATAACATTCCGCAGAATACTTTTAATAAAAAACCAAGCGCAATATTTATTGCAGCTTTGGCATTATCAACTACACTTAAAAAACTTAACTCAGCACGGTTTGATTAAAGCCAGTCAAACTTATCGCTGCCTCACAACACCAAACTGCTTGTTAACGCAGAGGTTATCCGCAACTACCATTAATTATGAAGGTAAAAATGACCGTAAAAACGCAATTGAACGGATTGGCAGCCTTATTCATCGGCTGCACTTTGATGCCAATGGCGCATGCCGCACCCAAACAACTAAAATCTGTAGCGCAGCCCACGCCTGCTAAGGCTGAAAAACAAGACAAACAAAAAGTCAGCTACGGTATTGGCGTTGACATGGGTAGAAATTTCAAGCGCCTGGGTCTTGATCTGGATTTGAATCTGATAACCGAAGGGCTCAAAGATGCCTATACAGGTAAGAAACTCAGCATTCCCGATAACGAGCTACGCAACATCATGAGCGCGTATCAAAATGAACTTAAAGAAAAACAGACCAACGCAATAAAAAACATCGGTGCAGAAAATCAAAAGGCCGGTGAAGTTTTTCTGGCCAATAATGCCAAACAAGCAGGCGTAGTAAGCCTACCTAGCGGATTGCAATATAAAATAGTCAAAAAAGGTGACGGTAAAATACCGGTTGAATCAGACACCGTGGAATGCAACTACCGGGGGACACTGATCGACGGCACCGAATTCGATAGTTCAACGCGTATCGGTAAACCTGTGCAATTCAAAGTAGGTGCCATTATGCCAGGCTGGCAGGAAGCATTGAAGTTAATGCCAGTAGGCTCAAAATGGCAGCTCTTTATTCCGTCACAACTGGCCTATGCTGAACGAGGTGCTGGTCGAGACATCGGCCCCAACTCAACCTTAATTTTCGAGGTCGAACTAATCAGTATTCAAGCAGGCGGCGCCAAACCGGCTGCACTATAAATTAAGTAAAAATTCATAACTAAATTAAAACCTGAGTTAGGGAACTATATTGGTAACTGAAGCAAAAAAGTGCGTCATACCCGCCGGGAAGCGGGTATCCAGTGCCAAGGATGGCAAGCTCCGAGACATCCCTGTAGCCTGGATTCCGGCAATCCCTGCCGGAATGACGACTTTTAAAAACAGTTGCACGTACTTACTTAACTATTCGATCTGCCCGATTCAATTTAATAAGGAGAAATACGTGCTTTTACACCCTGCCTCTGTTCCAGGTACACGCCAGGAATTTTCATGGTTTTTATCCAGCCAACGCTTGTTATTGTTATGTCTGGTTACGCTGGTCTCTGTCGTGCATGCCGAACTCCCTGCGCCAGATAGCACGGAAGTGGAACTGGGCAGGCGTATTTATATGGAAGGCGTTTCAGCTTCCGGCGCACCCTTACAAGGTAACCGTGCCAATTCTGGTCAAATTGAAGGGGCAGCAGCAGCCTGTGAAACCTGCCATCGCCGCAGCGGCATGGGCAGTTTGGAAGGTAATGTTGTGGTTACGCCCATCACCGGTAATTTTTTGTTCGCCACCGAAGAAAATCGTCCGATTGCTTTAGTAGATCAACGCGCGCCTAAAAACATATCCCGGGCACATGCGCCTTATACTGAAGCTTCCCTTGCCAAAGCCATTCGCGAAGGCATTAATGTCAGTGGCCGTAAACTCAGCCCATTGATGCCGCAATACGCATTAACCGATGTTGAGATTAAGGCGGTTGCCGCATACTTGAAACGACTGTCTGCAAAATTGTCGCCCGGTGTTGGCGAAGACACCCTGCATTTTGCAACTATCGTAACACCCGGTGTCGATCCAAAAGCACGGGAAGTGATGGTAAACATGATGCGCGCCGCATTTTCACAACGTAATGCAACCCAGGAAAACTACTCTGGTCGTATGCGTATGCCTATCGACCTTATTCCGCGCACCTTACGCAATTGGCAATTATCGGTTTGGGAATTGCAAGGCGCACCGGAAACTTGGGGCGCACAATTAGCAGAAAAATACCGTCAAGAACCGGTTTTTGCGGTTATTTCCGGACTTTCAAACGGCAGTTGGACGCCTGTGCATAATTTTTGTCAGCAAGAAAAACTACCCTGCTTGTTACCCAATGTTACTTCACCGCCTGCGGAAACAGCTTTTTATTCCCTCTATTATTCTCGCGGTGTAGCACTCGAAGCAGACGTTCTAGCCAGGCATTTACGCAATCAGGAAAAAAAGGCGCCGCAACGCGTGTTACAAATATATCGGGATGATGAGCTAGGAAAAGGTGCGGCAGAGGCATTAACTAAATCTTTGCATGATTCAGGAATTCAGGTTGAAAATCGGGTGTTACAAGGACAAGACCCATCAGGCTTGAAGCAAGCACTGAAAGGTGTTTCCAGTAAAGATGCCGTGATGTTGTGGCTAAATCCAACCGATTTGGCAGCGCTTAAAAAAGCAGCCCCAAAACAAGTACCTGCCATCGCCTATGTTTCCGGCTTTTTAGCAGAGGAAAGCTATAGCGTTGTTCCTAAAAAATGGAACGCTCATACGCGCGTCGTTTATCCGTATGAATTGGGTGAAAAACGCCAGAAAAATGCGCAATCCCTGAAAAAATGGTTACAGACCTGGAATTTACCACTGGTTAACGAAGCATTACAAACAGAAGTTTTTTTCAACCTGCTGTTCTTAACTGATCTTACTTCGCAAATGCTGGATAACCTCTACCGTGATTATATGATAGAGCGTGCAGAGGATATGTTAAGCCTGGGTTCCAATGTGTCGGCCTATCCGCACTTAAGTATGGCGCGCGGACAACGCTTTGCTTCCAAAGGTGCCTATATTGCGCGCTTAGCCAAAGATGGCAAATTGGTGGCTGATTCAGAATGGATCGTACCGTAAACCCACTACAAATAAACACTATAATTTACTGGAAATATGATGGTTCACTGTAATCAAATGCACGATTTAATGGGTAAATGGATTGCACAAACACTGTTTTGCTGTGCAATTTTGGTTTCGTCAACGCCCTTGATGGCGGAGGAAATGAATAAGGTAGCTGAATTTAATCGTTCCGTTGCCAATTATGAGGTACCCAAGCTTACAGTGGTGCGCAATGATGGGCAGAAACTACCTTTTATCAAGGAGCTGGATGATGGCAGGCCGGTAATCATGAATTTTATTTTTGCCTCCTGTTCGGCAATTTGCCCGATGATCACGCATGTGTTTGCCAAAGTGCAAAGCAAATTAGAAACAGACAGCCAAAAAGTTCACTTAGTGTCAATTTCTATTGATCCAGAAAACGATACGCCAACAAAACTAAGCGAATATGCCAAAAAATTTGGGGCAGGGCCAAATTGGAATTACTACACCGGCACAGTAGAAACCAGTATTGCCATCCAAAAAGCCTTTAATGCTTATCGCGGTGACAAAATGAACCATGCTTCCCTTATTTTAATGCGTGCGGCACCAGGTAAACCCTGGTTACGCTTAGAGGGTTTTGTGAGTCCTGATACCGTTGTCAATGAATACCATAATATGATGCAACAGGCTGTTGTAAAATAATAAGTGGCGGATTAAGTGCCGAAGCACCATCAAAGCGCCTGCAATACCTGCATCGGCGCTTTTTTAACCACATCCCGCAACCCCCAGTAACCCGTCACACCGATCACGGCCGCCGCAGCAACTGGCACAATCAGCCACAGCCAAAAGCTGGGATGATAAGTTAAATGCAGCACGTAATGGTACAAAACTACCGTGACCACTTCCGCCAAAATAATCGCCAATACGCCAGAAATGAACCCCAACAAACAAAACTCCAAGATATGCGCCTTGTTCAATAGACCACTGCTCGCACCCAAGGTACGCATCAACGCCCCTCTGTAGATGCGTTGGTCTAAAGTCGCATAAACGGCGGCGAACAGCACCGTAAACCCAGCGCCTAACGCCAAGTAAAACAGGTAATTAATCGCGGTGGTCAATTGCGCCAGAATAGTTTTAAATTGCGTCAAAATCAAATCAACTTCCAACACGGTAATGCTGGGATAATTTTTCACCAAGGTATTCAGGAAGTTTTTCTGCGGCGGACTCAGATAAAAACTGGTCATAAAGGTATGCGCGTACTGCTCCAGACTGCCCGGCGAAAAAATCATGTAAAAATTCGGCTGCATGGTTTCCCATTGCACTTTACGCAAGCTACTCACCCGCGCGGTGAACTGTTCGCTGCCGATGCTAAAAGTCAGCACATCATCCAGTTTGATTTGCAGGTTTTCGGCCAGTTTTTGTTCGACCGACACCAAGCCCGCTTTAACGTCTTGCGCCCACCAATCACCGCCCGTTAGCTGATTGTCTTTAGGCAAATCGGCCGACCACGTAAGGCTTAGGTCACGTTCGGTGGCTTCTTTACCCGCTGATTCTTTCGACACCCGTTGTTGCACGGGCGTGTCGTTGATTTTGATTAAACGCCCACTCACCACCGGATAAAAAGGGTTGTCATTGTGCGTCTCATTTTTTAAATCTTGCTGCATGGCGGGCAGTTGTTCTTTAAAAATGTTCAGCGCAAAATGGTTGGGGGCGTTGGCAGGCAAATGCTGTTGCCAATCGTCCACCAAATCATCTTTCACCGTCAGGCTCAACACCATCGCCATGATGGTGATACTAAACGCCAGAATTTGGCTGATGCTGGCTTGGCGTTCTTGCAATAAATTTTGCAAACCAAAACGCCAAGTGAGCGATAAACGCGGCAGTTGAGAGCGGCTTACTGTGAGTAGCCCATAGACCAGTAGCATGAGCAGCAACAAGCAACCTAAACCACTGCCGATGATGGTGACCGTCATACGCAGGTCATGAGTATAACGCCAAATCAGGATGCCGATAATCGCTGTCGCTAAGCCATACACAAACCAAGCACTGGCAGGCAGCGGTTGTAACTCGCGGCGCAACACGCGCAATGCGGAAACATGCTGCAAGCGCAAGATCGGCGGCAAAGCGAAGCCTAACAAAATCGCCATGCCAGTGATAAAGCCAAAACTCAGTGCCAATAAACTGGGCGGCGCGAGTTGTTGGGGCAATAGCGCATATAAGACTTGCATTAATAACGCTTGCGCCATCCAGCCAAACAAGCAGCCAATGCTACAAGCAACAATGCCTAACACCAGAATTTGAATGGTATATAAACTTAAAATTTGCGATTGGGTACAACCTAAGCAGCGCAAAATGGCGGCTGCATCAAAATGCCGTTCGGTGTAACGGCGGGTGGTCATGGCAATTGCCACGCCCGCAATCAATACCACCACAATGCTGGACAACCCCAAATATCGTTCTGCGCGGGTAAGCGCGCCACCGACTTCAGGGCGATCTTCATGGATGTCTAAAACACGCTGCGAGGGATTCAACTGCGGCTTTAACCATGCCTTAAAATCCGCTAACGGCTTCACATCACCCGCGTATTGAAAGAAATAATGCACATGACTGCCTGGCTGAATGATATTGGTGGCGGGCAAATCAGCCGCATTCATCATCACCCGTGGCGACAGGCTGTACATATCGCCACGTTTGTCGGGTTCGTAAGTAATTACATGCGTGACCTTTAAGGTTTTTTCGCCGACGGTTAAGTCATCGCCTAATTTTAGGCCCAAGGCAGACAACACCCGTTTTTCCACCCACACCGTATGGGGTTCTGGACCTTGATACAATTTTTGTTCGGTAGCGTAATCGCTATTGCTATGTTTTAAGTAACCACGCAGGGGATAGTGGTCACTCACCGCTTTGATCCCCGCTAAGAGCAACTGCTCATGTTCAATCAAGACGCTGGTGAATTCAACTGTTTGAGCTTGCTTCAAACCGAGTTGTGTGGCTTTTTCTTGCCAACTATTGATCTGTGGCGCGGGGCTGCTCACCACTAAATCTGCCGCCAAAAATTCCGCCGCTTGCGTGGTCATGGTGTTTTGTAAACGGTCAGCAAACAGGCTGATGGCTGATGAACCTGTCACCGCGATAATCAACGCCAACAATAGAATGGTCAATTCACCGGAACGATAGTCGCGTTGCAGCAAACGCAACGCCAGCTTGAAGGTGTTCATAGCATACATCCCGCTTCTAGCGTAATGGCACGCTGGCAACGCGCGGCTAAAGCGGGGTCATGCGTGACTAAAATCAGCGTGGTTTGGTTTTCAACATTCAGTTGAAATAACAATTCAATGATGTGCGCCCCCGTTTTTTGGTCAAGATTGCCGGTGGGTTCGTCTGCGAACAGAATCTTTGGTTGGGTGACGAACGCACGCGCCAATGCCACCCGCTGTTGCTCGCCTCCAGACAGTTGCTTAGGCGTATGTGTTAGCCGATGCCCCAGTTCTACGCGCTGTAAAAACTCAGTGGCAATACTTTTAGCCTTTGGGTTACCGCCCAATTCCAATGGCAACATCACATTTTCTAACGCAGTCAACCCCGGCAACAATTGAAAAGACTGGAACACAAAACCAATCAATTGATTGCGGAGTTTCGCGCGACCGTCTTCATTCAATGCGGTGAGCGATTGCCCTTGCAAAAATACTTCACCGATACTGGGTGTATCTAATCCTGCCAGCAACCCTAACAAGGTAGATTTACCAGAACCAGATGCGCCGATAATCGCCAGACTTTCACCCGCATTGATGTTTAAGTTGATATCTGTCAGGATGGTTAAAGCACCTGATGAAGTCGCCACGGTTTTGCTTAAGTGACGGGTTTCAAGCAGGCTATTATTTGAATGATGGGTTTGAGGTTTCAGCATGTTAAAAGTGATATGGGCAGTATTAATGGTGATGGTGTCAACCGGCGCAGTAGCGAAAAATATTCTGGTGGTCGGCGATAGTCTCTGTGCAGCGCACGGCATCAATGCCGAACAAGGCTGGGTGACGTTATTACAGCATAAATTGCAGGTTGAAAATAAGTCTTTTCAGGTCTTCAATGAATGTATCAGCGGCGACACCTCCGCAGGCGGTTTAGCCAGGATTGATGCGATTTTAAGCAAACACAAACCAGATATTCTGTTATTGGAATTGGGCGCGAATGATGGTTTACGCGGTTTGTCGCCTAAAATCATGCAGGCTAATTTAACTGAAATCACCCAGCGCGCCCAAAAACTCGGTGCGAAAGTGTTGCTATTAGGTATCCGTATTCCGCTAAATTATGGCAAACGTTATTCGGATATGTTCTATGCAGTATACCCAGCTTTGGAGAAAAATCTAAAAGTGGGTTTAGTGCCGTTTATGCTGGAAGATGTGGCACTGAATAAAGAGTTGATGCAAGCCGATGGGTTACATCCCAACGCTGCCGCGCAACCCATTTTGTTGGAAACGATTTGGGGGCATTTGAAGGGGTTGTTGTAGGCGGTTCAAGCATCAAATCGTATCACGCTGGTAAAACGCTTGGCCGACACGCGCAATGTGATCCAACAAGTCAGCATTGTCAATTTGAGCGTATAACGATAAATCAAAGCTATAAGGCAACAACAAGTCATCAATTTCAGTTTCAATACGGTTGAGGGTCGCATACGTCAAACCATCACCCAAGAGCGTCAGGTCAATGTCTGAGCCGTTGCGGTAATTGCCTTTTGCCCGCGAACCGTACAGCAATGCTTGCTGTACCTCATGATGCTGCTTAAGCACATCCTGTATTGCACTAATGGTGCTTTCCTTGAGTCCGTAACGATTGCCCATAGTCGTTTTGCAATTATGGGTTATCGAGCAAGTTTCGCATGGTTTTTTCCAACTCGGCAAATAGTGCAAAAAAGCGCTCTTTAATGTTGTAAGCAATAGACTCCGCTGTTTCTTGATTGTATGTGTGACTGGTGCGGTTGCGGTCTTTGATCATATCCATCCAACTGTCGCCATCTTGAAGCAAGTCAAGCTTAAATGCTTCCCGCGTTGCGTCGCGTGAACCGTGAATATCTTGTTGGCCTTTTTCAATCAAGTAATCACGTAAAACATTCCAAGCGAGTTCATGCGTATATTCAAAAGCCTGAATCAGGCCTTGTTCTTCCAGTTCATTAAGTTCTTCTTTTGCAATAAACTTGGTCAATTGTTGCAATGCTTTTTGATAGTTTGCAAAACGTTGTTTCCAACGGACATCATCGTTATTCATCTGTTACAGGCCTTTTATTGGTGTCAGTAATTTTATCGAGATGTTTGTGTGGCAGCAGCGCTTATACTTACGTTCGAGACGGCATGGTGGAGATTGCATGCCCAGACATTGCTGATACTGGACAAGCCGTCATCTATTGCTTTGAATTATTTGGAGCCAATCTTCGGAGTTGAACCGACGATCTACTGATTACGAATCAGTTGCTCTACCAACTGAGCTACATCGGCAAACGGATAATACCGAGACTGGATAAGATTTGCAATCTTAATGTTAACGGTTGAAGTTGGTCGTATTTCTAGCCTTTCTTGCTGATATTAAATGTTTTTTGCTTCGAATTATATAATCGTTGATTTTTGATAACAATTCATTGGCGGCGATCAGATATTGCAATGGATTTAATGTCTTGAGTGCGAACAGTGTTATGTTTTTTCACAAGTTGGTAAAAATCAAATCCACCACCACCTTCCCAGCATATATCCTTCGAAATTCCGCCATCTTCACCTTGAACAACTAACTGGAGTCGTTTTACTGCATAGTCAATTATATGATCTCCAATATCAATTCCTATATATTTTCTATTCATCTTGTGAGCCGTTGACAACGTACTCCCAGAACCAAGGAATGCGTCTAAAACCAAATCGTTTTCATTAGTTGCTATATCTAAAATTCTTTGAATAAGTCGTTCTGGTTTTGGTGTATCAAAGACAGGCATGTTGTGAAATAGTTTTAGAATATGTTTTTTGGCTTCTTTGGTAGTTCCTACATCCTTGCCAAGCCAAATTGTTTCTGGAGTAACGCCTGCTTTGGCTGTTACTAAAAACTTCTTAATTCTTGGGACGCAATTACCATTTGTACCAAACCAAATATTTTTATCATCTATTTCTTTTAACATTCTGCTTTCGTTATAAACCCAACATCTTCCGTTTGGGGGTAAGTGTTTTTTCCCGGAAGGGGATGTAATTTCATAAAATTGTGATGCTACTGCATGACCTGCTTGAACATTAGCCGAAACTGACTGCCATAACCCTCTAGGGTCATTATCAGGATTCTTATATCTTGCAAGAATTTCCTCAGTAATTGGTAATAAGTTTCTGGTTTTTTCAAAAAGTTTCTTGTTTGCCGCATAGACTAGAATATACTCATGATTATTAGAAAATACTTTTCGATTTTCACGAGTCGTTCTTTGTTGCCAAATTATTGTAGTAACAAATTTTTCTCTCCCAAATATTTTATCTGCAGCTACTTTTAAATAATGCACCTCGCTGTCGTCAATAGATATCCATATACTGCCATTATCGCTTAATAGTGGTTTAAGTTTATATAAAATTTCTGAAATATTATTTATCCAATCTTCATGACTGGATTGATCATCATAATGCGTATATTTCTCGCCATTGTTATACGGAGGATCAATATATATACACTTAACTTTATTATTATACTGACTGAGCTCGTCAAGTACATTGAAACTATCACCATGTATAATTTTGTTTTCGGTGTCGACAAAAACCGAGTACTTATCAATTTTTTCAAGCATTTATAAAAAATCCAATTCAACTTTAGTTACTGCATACTAGGATTAACTCGCCATTATCACTTGCTTTAAGATGTTTTTCTGTGTGATTTAGCTTGCTATGTAAAAATACGCCGGGAGAATAAGATTTGGTATTTTTAAAATGTTGTTTTGCTAATGATAATAAATCATCTAATTGCATGACTCTCGGATGAGCATTATTATCTTTCTCATAAGGTGAATAAGACAGCATTAATGTTTTTCCTTTTTGAGCGACTTTTTTAAATAAATTACTAAATGCATCAGGAGCTTGAGATTTAATACAAAAAGCTGACTGATGGCGGTTATCGCGATATAACCCTCGGCTTAGCCTAATTGTTCCGCCAATGTTTGTCTTTGAAATTTCAGGAAAATCATTACGGCAGATTGTCTCAAGACCATGATAAAACCTACTATAGTGGTCTCGTGTATAAGGGGGGTCTGCATAAACAATGCTTACATCTTCAGGCAGTAAATCAAGTGCAACATTGTAATCCATACATAGTACTTCATGAGCGTGGGTAGAATTATTCACACCAATATATTTATGCAGCCAACTTTCAAAAGTATCAAATACACAAAGCTCTCTATCTTTGTTTAGTTGTTGAATCAATTTTGCTTTTGGTTCTCCACTTTTATTTCTAGGTCTAATTGGTTGAGCGAATTGTTTGCCAACTGTGTTTACAAGATCACTTGCGGTACTTAATAATGCTGCCATTAATGTATTCCGAAGCTCCATTGGGGCTTGCTCAATTTCATACAAAATCACATCAATATTCACTGCTTGCTTATAAGAATAGTAAATGCCTCCAAAGTACCTTGTTGCAAGGAGTGTTACGCTTTCAAAATATTTCAAATTATTTATAGTTTCAGACAAAGCTACCTTTAAACCTTCGGCACCTTGAGCGGGAAAGTCAACAATTGCTCCATAAAGTGAACCATTTTCTAAGAAATCACAGACAGGTTCTAGGTCACCAACTGCCCCATTCTTGATAACTTCAATTTCATAATCAATTATCGATTTTAGCGATTTTTCCAAAGAGTTCTTAATCGTTGATGCTCTAGAATAATCGCCATACTTAAGTATATTTTTATCTGAACAGGGATTAAGAAGTGCATTACAAATAATCTGAGAATATTTTTGAATATCTACAGAAACTACACGACGATCTTTAGAGAGATATTGTGAAACAGCACCTGATCCAGCAAATAGATCACAAATCGCGCCGCGATTTGGGTCAGCTTCATCTGCGACATTTTTTATAAATTCTAGCAACCTTAGCTTGCTTCCAAGGTAATGTATTGTTCGGAATGGTTTACAAATAATATTCTCGACAATATTTTCTTGAGATGAAATGGAGGAAATTTCTAATTTATGTAAATGCATTATTACACCATAAAAAAACTATAGACTGGGCTATTTTGTAATAGCCCTCTAATTTCACCTACAGGTTTCACAATTCGTTTCATCCTATCGGTTCTACCAGTCCAATTAGCATTCATCCAATCCGCAATATCTAAGTATTTTTCGTCCATTTCTGGCATAAATAGTTTATAAATGAACATCCGAGTAGAAAGTCGGACAAATACGCCAATTGGTCTCCCTATTTGAGGATATTCAAGACCTGCCGCAGCTTCTAGTTCGAATCTATAATTTTGACTGACCACTGAAACACTTGGCCTTACTTCTATATTACCTAAGACTCTGTTAGATATAATGCTGCGTAATAAAATTCTTTGGCTATTATCTCCAGCAGTTGCGCCAAAGAAATTTTCGAATGTATTAATATCAAAATTCGCTTGATTCCAGCGATCACCGCTTCTAGGTATTTCCGCAAGCAATACAAGGTTGCTTTCTTGGAAACTCCATTCTTGCGACTCATCTGTGCCTTGATCGTCGCTCCCAATTGCTTCATCTGCATAAATTTGCTGTGTTGGTGATATTGGATAATCTTGTCTGGCTCGCGCTCGCGCGCTATTTGCTCCTACTCTCTCCAAAACATCAACATCATTAAGTGGCTTGAGATAGCTATCTGACTGAACTAACCATTCATTCCAATAAGCTTCAATTTTTAACAGTTCATCTTGAGATAAGTTTATGATTGCAAAAGCTTCACGATTTTTTCTTAATCCTCCAGCAGTTAAATTGCCAGAGCCAATCACTAAATCACCGCCACCATCAGATTTTGTGAAGTAGCTAAGTTTTGGATGAAATAATGAGTTATTTGAATTATGCAAGAAAGCACGTATTTCAAGTGATTGATAAATATCCTGAAAATCAGAAAGTCTTTCGATTGTGGATGTGTTTGTTATCTCATCAATCCCAACAATCAAATTATATATCCCTCTTTCTAACATTTTTTCAAACTCAACATCTGCTAGAAAAAGCTCTGCCCCTGTCCTTGAAACAAAAGCATACGCTCCTTTTCCTCCATTAGCTGAAGAACAAGATTTAATTAGAGCTTCATGTAAAGAGTAAGAATTAGAATAATTTGGATCTTGTATATGTAGCAAACATAATCTCCTTGCAGTATTGCTTTATCATCAAAGCAAAATTAAATATCTGAATATTCTACACTTATCTTTGAAATTTAACTGATACCTGAGTAGCAACATTGTTATTTAATATAGTTGCATACCCGTTTATCAACGTTGTTTTCATGCGATTTTAGTCGCTCAGTGACAAAACTACTGCGTTAAAGCACTATCTTCAGCAATGTAAGGCATGCTCGCATACCAAAATTGCTATGTTCGCAAAAAAGCCCATTATAAAAGGTATGCGATGCTTACCCGGCACTACTTTTAAAATCACACTCACTCAAAACTGGTGGAACAATTACAAACTTACAGACTGATCAGTGCAGAAATGTCTCGATTACGGGTAGCTGAGCGGGTTGCCCACGGTGGGCATCGTATTCTTGATGCAGATATAGTGCGCCGTTTTCCTTGTAGCCTGTACAATTTGTTCAATGAATTTGCACCCAAAGTAGATCAAGCTAAGTGCTACATGAACAGAAGTACAATTCCTAAGCTAGTATTTCAGCAAGAAGGCGCTACATGCAACATTTTTCATTCCGATTTTTTTGATCTTTTACAACAAGAGGCTCAAGCATGAATATCAATTTAAACCCCACACCAAACGCAGATACTTTGGCTACGCTAGATTGCTTGCAATTAGCCGTCAGCAAAGCCCTAGAACGCAAACGCCGCCTTGGGCAATATTCCGTGCAATGGACAGGCGATGCCCCATTCGCGGTTGGAGATGATGCCCCAGAACATTTGCGGAAAGCAACTCACCTCGAAGCAACAGAGCCAAATAAGTAGCTTGCACCATCCCCAACCCAATACGCTATAAATCTAAATAAGCGCCCATGCGGCACTTGCAACCAGCCACGCGCCACTTAAATAGCCGATGGTGGTCATTGAGCAACTCAACGTCATGCCAAGACGAAACGGAACAGTCATTGCCTCTTTTAAGCTGGGATTCATGGCGCGGATCAAAAAAAGCAGGGCATTCCCAAATGAGCCAACGCACATACAAAACAAAATAAAACCTGCGGGTTTGAGCTGAAAATGATTGAACAGCATGTAAAAAATAAACAAGAACTGTGACATCATCAGGTAATCAATGTGTGACTTAAGTAAATCCTGCATGCACGGTATCTTTTTAGCCAGCGCACCGTCTGGCGCGGTTACTATTGTTACCAGCATCCACGCTTAGATTAAAGCGGTGATAAGGCAAATACTGCCGGTTATCACCAAAAATTCACTTGTGCCCAGTGGGGTATTGACCATCGTTTTTCTCCTGTTAAAGTCATGACGGGTTTTTCAATTCATTACCGGATCATTTTAACGATGTCATTCAATAATAACTTGTATAAAGCGGCTGCTCCCGATAGACCTTATCGTTTCAGGGCTAATGTTTTTATATGGCCGAACCGCACTTTATTTTTTGGTCCATTACAAAAGCTGGAGGTTCATGCGATGGGTGCAGTCACCATCAACATAGGGCTTTACCAACCGTTTTACATGAAAACGGCAACGGGCGACTATCAAGCTTATCGGTGTGTGGTGATTCCGGCGGGTTGTAGGCATGAGTTACAGGCAAACGGTAATATAGTCGCGTGCTTAATGATCGAAAAAAATTCTATTGATTTTCTGCGCTTTAGGGAACGGGTTCAGTTTTACACATCGACTTTCACCCCTATTATGGATAGGCAGTGGATTGACTGTTTTCAAAAAATTTACGAAGAGAAACCTTCAAAAGTGGACATTAATCTGATGATTAACCAGTTATTGGCGGTGGATGCAGGGGCTGAAAACAGCGTCGATGCGCGTATTGAGCAGATTATGCAGATGATCCGGTTGGATCCAGGTAATGATTTTAGTCAGGCACATCTGGCTGATTGCGTGGGGCTTTCTACCTCTCGTTTTAGGCATTTGTTCAGTGAACAGTCCGATATTCCCTTTCGTCGCTATAGGATGTGGCGGCGGGTGATCGCGGCGATGGCGGTTATCCATAAAGTCGATCATTTGACTTATGCCGCTATGGAAGCAGGATTTACCGATTCCGCCCATTTTAACCGCTGTTTTCGGGATTCGTTTGGTGTGAATCCATCACTGGTGTTTAAAAATGTTGATCGGTTTGAGATATAATTATTTTCTACCCGCCTGCACTATCCAATAGATTGACCACCTTCATTCTAATGGCCCAATGTGTCAATTCAATATCATTGGCAACCCCCAATTTTCGTTTAATCAAATAATGACAATTCGATACGGTTTTGGGGCTGATATGCAGTATCGCGGCAATTTCTTCGGTTGAACGGGGTTCGACTAGCAAGCGTAAAATCTCAAACTCTCTCACCGTCAATTGCTCTAGTGCGAAGCTTGCACCGCTTATTTTTTCTAACGCCAAGGCTTGTGCAATATCGGCACTTAAAAAATGATGTCCGTGATAAACATCCTGTATAGCGCATATCAATTCTGCGGGTGCGCTGCTTTTGGTTACATAACCCAATGCCCCCGCACGGGTTGCCTGCACGGCAAAAGCAGGGTTTTGGTGCATACTGAATACTAATATTTTCGCTGTCGCAGCGTATTGCTTGATGCGACTGATTGCTTCCAAACCACTTTGACCTGGCAACGTAATGTCCATAATGACCACATCGGGTTGGTGGGTTTTGAAACAAGTGTAAGCCTCTACCGCATTAACGGCTTCTGCAACCACTTGCATACCTGGTTGTTTGTCCAATAGCGAACGATAGCCTTCACGCACAATGGCATGATCATCAACCAATAAAATACGGATGGCAGTTGGATGGATCATGCTGCTACCGTTGCCTGTGAATGCAAGGGTAAACTTGCTTGCACCATTAAGCCACTGGGTTTAACAATGTCTAAAACAAGCTGTCCGCCCAATGCGTCTAGCCGTTCACGAATGCCGAGCAAGCCAATACCTGATGGATTGGTGAAGGGTAATTGTTTGGCGCTACCGTTATCGGTAATCGTCAGCGTGATTTGATTAGATATCACCAACGTAACAACAACCTGACCTGCCGCCGCATGTTTGGCAATATTGGTCAGGCATTCTTGCACAATCCGAAACAAAGTAATGGGCAAAGGTTCGGGCAATGATTCAATAGCCCCTTGCAAATCTAGCGTAAAAATAGTTTTGCCGATACTTCTCGCGTTCCAGTCATTGATTAGGCTCTTTAAGCTGATTGCCAACCCCAATTCATCTATGGCAGTTGGTCGTAAGCGTAATAACAATTCACGTAAAAGCACCAAAATATGATTGCTAATGCGGCTAATATTTTCGCTTTCTGGCACGATTGCAGGGCATGACAATTCTGCTGTCTGGCTAATTGAGGCAGAAAGGGCGTTAATCGCCGCCAAGCATTGCCCAAATTCATCATGTAATTCGCGCGCCAAATAACGCCGTTCTTCTTCTTGCACAGTCATTAATTGCAAAGCCAATTTTTTGCGTTCTAACAAAAGTTGTTCTTGGCTTGCAACCAATTGGTTAATCGCCTCGCCAGTGTGTTGCCATTCCTGCAATTCAAAGGTCGGCAGTCGAAATGATAGTTCACCGCACCGTATTTTCTGCAAACCGTTCACAATCACCTGCGCGGGTGCTAAAGCACGATGAATACTGAGTGTGATCATTAAGCAAAGCGCTAACGTGGTACTCACCGAAAGCGCCATTAAGCTTTTGAAACTCTGCCACGCCTCAGCAATAGCTAAGGTATTACTGGGCGTTACGGTTACTGAACCCTTAACAATACCCTTGAAAGCCACCGATCGCACGATTTTAAAATGCGGATTAAATACCCATTGATAAAAGCCTTTAAACCAACGCGGTACGACAGCCGCAGTCATATTTTCGCCTTTACAAACACTGCGTTGCTGTCTACCGTTCACGTCCATAAACTGCACACACAACCCATTAGCGTTACTGGTTTGTTTCCACAAATCAAAATCAGGAAAACGCTCAGCTTGACCGAAACCAGCATCAATCCGAAATAATTGCATTTCTAATTGTTTATCAATAGATTCAACAGTCAACAAGGCTTGCTGTTGCGCTTGTTGGTTTTCTTGGTACAAAACAATAGCCGCAGTGGTGATTAAACCAACCAATGCGATAAAGACAATGCGGATGAGTAAGTGATGTTTTAGATTCATCATGGCGGTTGTTTAGTGTGATGCTGAGTGCATTTTAGGCGCGAATGATCGGTTTAGAAATAGCGCCAAAAACATCGGGCAATTTGCCCGTGTTTATCGGGTGAATATCAGGTTACTAAAAGTACCTTACGCGTTACGCTATCAGCATATTTATTCAGGAGCTAAACACATGACACACTATCAGTTTGATGATCGCATTACTCAATGGAATACCTTACCAGGCATTGAGCATCTTGCTTACCACATTTTGCATATTGATGAGCCCGCAAAAATCATTGATGTGCTGTTTAAGTTTTCAGCCAATCAGCAAATTCTCTTACACCGGCATTTAGCTTTGAATAACACCTTTGTGATTCAAGGCGAACATCGGCTGTATGAGCCAAATGGTCGCTTAAAAGAGGCTAGACCTGTCGGTCGATATACCGCTACACCTGCCAGTGATGAACCACATCGAGAAGGTGGTGGCGATGAAGATGCCATCGTTTTTTTCAGCATTCGCGGCAGTGATGGGGTTTTGTATGAGATTTTGGATAATGCACAAGCTGTTATTGGCACGTTGAGTATGCAAAATTTTATTGATCTGTATAAGGCGCAAGCTGCATAGTGGTTTTTTATGATTGACCCAAAATCCCAAATACCGTAAATAACACGACCGAGCCAGCCGCCGCCAATAACGCATACGGCAGTTGTGAATGGGTGTGTTCGATCACATCGCAACCCGCAGCTAACGAGGCGATAATGGTGGTATCTGAAATGGGTGAGGCATGATCGCCAAACACGCCGCCGGAAATCACCGCGCCGACCACTAAAGTGGCTTCAGCGCCGGTTGCGCTACTCAACGCCATGCCAATGGGCATCATGATGGAAAATGTCCCCCAACTGGTGCCGGTTGCAAAAGCGATGATGGCGCTGAGTGAAAAGACTAACATAGGGATCAACGCCGGCGATAACCAGCCTTGGGCTAATGCGGCGAGGTATTGCCCAGTGTGCAATTCTTTGGTCATATTGCCCATCAGAAACGCCAAAATTAAAATCACCACAATCGGCAGCAATTCCCCTGCCCCCGTAAACACGCTGTCAAAATACTGTTTGCGGGTCATTTTGCCGATGAAGACATATTGCACAAAAGCCACCAACAGCGCAGTAAAAACGGCATAAAAAACCGCACTCGTGCCGCTACCGGAAAAAAGCTTATCCAGCCAAGACGTACTGCCCAATACACTGGGTGACAAGTCTAAATTGCCAGAACCAGTGTAGTACAGCGCCACCGGAATCATCCCGACCAGCACCGTTAAAGGCACGAGCATGTGCCAAATATGCCCGCCATCCGCCGGAATGGGAATTTCAATAGGTGTGGTATTGGTTTCATAATGCGTCATCGAGCCGATATTCCAATCGCGCCAAATCACCCAAAACACGATCAGTAACGACAGCCACGCATAAAAATTGTAGGGGATCGACTTAATCAGGATCTCAACCGCATTGCCATGTAGCGTACCATTGTTAATCTGCGCTGCGAGCAAGCCTAATAATAACGCACCCCAACCATTGAGCGGAAACAAGGCACAAACTGGCGCAGAGGTGGCATCACAAATGTAGGCCAATTTTTGACGCGAAACACCGTATTGGTCAAACAACGGACGCGATACTGTGCCCGCCACCAACGAAGTAATCGAAGACTCAATAAAAATCGCCAAGCCAATCCCGAAAGCCAACAATTGCGCCGAACGTGCGGATTTTACCAATTGACTGCGTTGCGTTAAAAAATGTACCAGCCCTGCGACACCACCGCTATCGACCAACAAGCGCATCACTGATCCGACCAACAAGGAAAAAATCAGCGTTTTAACCACCCAAGCCTCGGCAAAGAGCTTTACGATATTGTCCAACAACGCGATTGCGGCGGTGAGCGGATGACCGGCGTGGATAATCAATAAGCCAGCAAAAATGCCTATCAATAAAGATAGTAAGACATCTTTGGTGGTGATGGACAATATAATCGTCAGTACAGGGGGTAGGATAGCAAGCAGACCATAGTCCATAAATTGGTATTTAATAATCAACGGTTAAGAGTTACAACAGCAGAGCGTGAAAAACTGCGGCGGCTTCGTCGTCAGAGTGCCAGACTAAGCGCTAATGGTCAATACGTTGGCTCGTTTAAAAAGCATTTGTAACACGCACTATAGTTATGCCGTATAATGCCCACCGAAGAGTCGGCTGAGCAGTCACTGTTCTATTGTAAGGATAGAAGAGAGGAAAGTCCGGGCTCCACTGGGCAGGGTGCCAGGTAATGCCTGGGAGGCGTGAGCCTACGGCAAGTGCCACAGAAAATATACCGCCAATCTATGATTGGTAAGGGTGAAAAGGTGCGGTAAGAGCGCACCGCGCAACTGGTAACAGGTGTGGCAGGGTAAACCCCACCCGGAGCAAGATCAAATAGGGGGACAGACGCGTGGCCCGCGCGGTTCCCGGGTAGATTGCTTGAGCTGTAGGGTGACCTACAGCCTAGATGAATGACTGTTCTCGACAGAACCCGGCTTATAGGCCGACTCTTTTTTTATAGCGTTGATTATTGCCCGGTCATTAAATGGCCAGATATTGTGTTTTTTATGCCCTCGTTTTTTATTCTTATTACCCCCCCTCCTTGTATAGCCGCGATTTCAGATAAGCATTTTTTGAAATATTCATAGCACACTCCCCATTGCTTCTTTCTTTATAGGCTTTTCTGGCGAAAAGCATTTTTTCCCCCTTCCTGTTTACATGAATTGTTTTCGTCAATGCAGCAATATTAATTTCTCTTTGTTTCAGCATATTACGTGGTTGTAAAAATAGGCCTAATGGCACATCGACATCCATTTAGCGGACGCAGGTTCAGTTAAAAAACACCCCGTTTTGCATCAATGTGCAACTTAATTGAATCTGCTAAAAACTTGAGGGATAAAGAATGCCGACCATTGCCGGATTGGCAAATTTTTTTTTGAAAAAATTCTAACGCATTTTTTAACTAATAGTAGAGGTAAATTCTGAGATATAACCCTTAACATAATGAAAAAAGACACTTGTATTTATTATTTAGCGTTAAATTTTTTTATTTTTACAGATGCTATTTAAGTTATTGTCTAAAAACAGAAGTTTATATTGCCATGACACTTGACTAAGTGTGAATTGAAATTTATAGTGAATTCAAATGTGATGTAAAGTGGAAAAAAATGGATTTTTTGGGAAATTATAGGTCATCGTTTGTTTAGAGGCATTAGCGCACTTAATTTAGATCCGAAAGGACGGCTTGCTATTCCTACGCGTTATCGTGAGGAGTTACAGGGTTGCTGTGACAGCCAGTTGATCGTAACGGTGGCGGTTAATGAGCGTTGCATAGGTGAGCCTGGCTGTTTATGGCTATATCCTTTAGCGGAATGGGAAAAACTTGAGCAAACCATTAGTAAATTGCCTACCCTGAATAAAATGGCCGGAAAATTGCGCAGATTTGTGATTGGTAACGCGACAGAATCTGAAATGGATAGTCAGGGGCGTTTGTTGTTGCCAGAAAAATTAAGGGAATTTGCGCAAATGGATAAAAAACTGATTTTGATCGGTCAGTTGAATAAGTTTGAAATCTGGAATGAAGTGGCTTGGCAGGCAAAAGAACGTGAATGGTTGGATAGTGACGATACTGAAGGTTTGGAGGAATTAGATTCGTTGGCATTTTAGGGTTAGCTTAGGGTTAAGTGCTGATGCCCGCTTTTATTCATTGGGCGTATGCCAATTACGGAGTGGTGGTTATGGTGCATTTGCCAGTCATGTTAAAGGAGGTTTTGGAGCAGTTAGCAATTCGCCCAGACGGTTATTATTTAGATTGTACCTTTGGCCGCGGCGGACACAGTACCGGTATTTTAGAGCAGTTAGGGGATGCTGGGCGGTTATTGGCGCTTGATCGCGATGTTGATGCAATTAATTCCGAGGCTGCGGCCCCTTTATTACAAGATCCACGTTTTCAATTGCAACACAGCCAGTTTTCTGATCTTACCAAGGCGGTAGGGTCGGTTGATGTATTGGATGGTGTGTTGATGGATTTGGGCGTGTCATCGCCGCAATTGGATGATGCGCTGCGCGGGTTTAGTTTTTTAAGAGATGGTCCCTTGGACATGCGTATGGACAGCAGCTCGGGTCAGTCCGCCGCGCAATGGTTGGCGGCCGTTACTGAAGTGCAGTTAGTGAAAGTGTTATTCGAGTATGGTGAAGAGCGGTTTGCACGGCGCATTGCGGCGGCTATCATCGCTGAGCGAGTGATTAATCCGCTAACGACGACGCGGCAACTGGCGAAGCTGATTGAAAATGCCGTACCTTACAAAGAACTGCACAAACACCCTGCCACGCGCAGTTTTCAGGCGATACGCATTGAGATTAATCAGGAGCTGGAAGAGCTAAAAATGGCTTTGCAGCAAGCATTAAGGGTTTTAAAGCCCGGTGGGCGATTGGTGGTGATTGCCTTTCACTCTTTAGAGGATCGATTGGTCAAACGCTTTATTAATAATGAAGCGGGAGCTAAATATAACCCCGGTAAATTACCGATTAGAGAAGTCGATATTAAAAAAGGCGACTTGAAAAAAATGGGTAAGGCAATTAAGGCAAGCGCGGAAGAAACTCGACATAATTTACGCGCACGGAGTGCGGTTATGCGTGTAGCAGAGAAATTATAGTGATTTTTATTCGAAATATAAGTTTAGCGTTGTTATGGCTGGTGTTACTGGCAAGTTCAGTGTTGGCGATTTATTACAAATACGAAACGCGGCTGTTGTTTATTGAGCTGCAAAAAATGGAACGTGATTTAGATGGATATGAGATTGAATGGGGACAATTGCAATTAGAGCTGACCACCCTGACCGAACAAAATCGTATTGAACAATTTGCCAACAAAAAATTAAAACTGGTCATGCCGATTCGTGACCAAATTATTTATATAAAACCTTAAATGTACAAGCCCTATCAATACCGAGCGCCCAAATACCAGCCAGCCGATTTGGTTAAGCGGCGCAAGGTTTTACTCTATTGCATGCTGGGTGGTATGGGGCTGTTGGTGTTGCGCAGTATTGATTTACAGGTTGTCGAAAAGCAGTTTTTGCAAGAGAAGGGTGCCATGCAACAAGTGGATGTACTGTCAGTTTCAGCTTATAGAGGGCGTATTGTTGATCGTAATGGTGAAGCGCTTGCGGTGAGTTCTCCGGTGCAATCCATTTGGTCTAATCCGCAAGAGTTACGTGCGGCTGATCCTAAGCAGTTACAACAGTTGGAAGCGTTGTTGGGGCTGGTGCCTGGAAAGGTGGCCAAGCTGCAAAATACAACTGAAAAACGCCGTTTTGCTTACATTATGCGCAAAATTAACCCGCAATTGGCCGTTAAAATAAAAGCCATGAAATTGCCTGGTGTTTATTTTGAGCGTGAGTTTAAGCGCTATTACCCAGCGGGGGCCATTTCTGCACAGGTAGTTGGCTTTACTGATATGGAAGATGTTGGACAAGAAGGCTTGGAGCTGGGTTTTGAAGAAGCGCTAAAAGAGCATCCTGGTAAGCAGCGCGTAATTCGAGATGGTATACAACGTATTATTGCTGAAGTTGAGAATGTCCGCGAACCTATTGACGGGCAAGATGTGCAATTAAGTATTGATCAACGACTGCAATATCTCGCCTTTAGGGAATTACAAACAGCCTTGGTTGAGAATCGCGCCAAAGCCGTCACAATGGTGGTATTGGATGCCAAAACCGGTGAAATATTAGCTGCTGCCAATCAGCCGTCATTTAACCCCAATAGTCGTAAACATCCCAAAGGCACCTCATTCAAAAGCAAGGCAATTACGGATGTGTTTGAACCGGGGTCAACCGTTAAGCCTTTTATAGTGGCGGCGGCGTTAGAAGGGAACTTTATTGATCCGGGTATTGAAATTGAAACCCATGGCTCATTTGTCATCGGCCACAATGTCGTCACTGATACGCATAACTACGGAACTTTGACGTTAACGGAATTACTGAAAAAATCCAGTAATGTCGGTGCCAGTAAAATTGCTTTACAGATGCCAGCAGAATATCAATGGGGTATTTATCATAAGCTCGGGTTTGGTGTAGCCCCGGAATTGGATTATCCAGGAGAAGCCACGGGCATTTTATCCGATTACCATAC
>JABFRM010000131.1 GCA_013141155.1 Methylococcaceae bacterium
GTTCACCCACACACGCAAATACTGAATAACCACTGTGTTCGATAGCGATATTGCGGATCAATTCCATCATGTTGACAGTCTTACCCACGCCAGCACCACCAAACAAACCAACTTTACCTCCCTTAGCAAACGGACAGACCAAATCGATGACTTTAATGCCAGTTTCTAGCAATTCATTGGCAGCAGCTTGTTCATCATAAGCAGGCGCAGCACGATGAATTCCCCATTTGACCTCTTCGCCAATCGGACCTTTTTCATCAATCGGCTCACCTAAAACGTTCATGATCCGACCCAAGGTTTTTTGGCCTACGGGTACAGAAATAGCCGCACCTGAATTGCTGACTTCTAAGCCACGGCTTAAGCCATCAGTCGAACCCATCGCAATGGTTCTAACCACGCCATCACCCAGTTGCTGTTGTACTTCTAAAACCAGATGCTTATCTTTTACGTTTAATGCGTCATACACTTTCGGCAAGCTATCGCGCGTAAATTCCACGTCAACAACCGCTCCAATGATCTGAACGATTTTACCCAAACTCATACTGTCGTCCTCTTAAATAACTAATCTTTAGTGTTTGACGGGCGCTTATACAGCGGCAGCACCGGCCACAATTTCTGAAATTTCTTGGGTAATGGCAGCCTGTCTAGCTTTGTTGTAAACAAGTTGCAGCTCACCAATAAGATTGCCCGCATTATCCGAAGCACTCTTCATAGCTACCATTCTGGCCGCCTGTTCACAGGCATTATTCTCAACCAACCCTTGATATACAATGGATTCAACATAGCGGGTCAATAAATTATCTAAAACATCTTTAGCATCAGGCTCATATAAATAATCCCAGTGACTTTTTAGATTACCTTCAACGGTTTCTTCAAGTTCTTCCGCAACAATAGGCAACACTTTTTCTAAGGCCGGCTGTTGCGTCATGGTATTGACAAAACCGTTACTGGCTAGATACAAAGCATCAATAGTACCCTCAGCATAAGCATCCAACATAATTTTTATAATACCAATTAAATCATGCAAATGCGGCGTGTCACCTAATTTTGACACTTGACCAACTAATTTACAGGTTTTCAGCCCTGAAAAAAAACTGCTGCCTTTTGAACCAATAGTACAAACATCTACCTGAACCGCTTGATCATCCCAAGTTTTTAATTGTTTCAGTGTAGTTCTAAACAAGTTTGAATTTAACCCGCCACATAAGCCACGATCAGAACTAACCACAATAATTCCGACGCGCTTAATCTCACGCGCAATCAAAAAAGGATGTTTGTATTCGGCATTCGCGTGCGCTAAATGCCGAATGATCTGGCTGATTTTTAATGCATACGGACGTGTTGCTTGCATCCTGCCTTGTGTTTTACGCATTTTACTTGCCGCCACCATCTCCATGGCGCGGGTGATTTTTTGAGTATTTTTAATGCTCGCAATCTTGGTGCGTATCTCTTTGCCAACAGCCATAAGTCAGCCCTTTTACCAGGTATGGGTTTTAGTGAAGTTTTCTATTGCCGCGCGAATGCTTTTTTGAATGTCATCACTAAAATCACCTTTTTCATTGATTTTATCCATCAAAGCTGATTGCTCAGTTTTCATGTACAGCTGCAGGGCATCTTCAAAGCTACGTACTTTTTTAACTTCAACCGTGTCAAGGAAACCTTCGTTCGCAGCAAATAAAGAAACTGCCATCTGCGCGACCGACATCGGCGAATATTGATTTTGTTTCATCAATTCCGTCACGCGTTGACCGCGTTCAATCTGCTTACGCGTCGCCTCATCTAAATCCGAAGCAAATTGAGCAAAAGCCGCCAACTCACGGTATTGCGCCAAATCTAAACGTGTACCACCGCCCAGCTTCTTGATGATTTTAGTTTGTGCCGCACCACCCACTCGTGATACAGATAAACCAGCATTTACGGCAGGTCGGATGCCCGCATTAAATAAGCTACTTTCCAAAAATATCTGACCATCAGTAATCGAAATAACGTTAGTTGGTACGAACGCCGAAACGTCGCCACCTTGGGTTTCAATTATTGGCAAAGCGGTTAATGAGCCAGTTTTACCTTTAACTTTACCACCAGTCAGTTTTTCAACTTCTGCGGCATTAATGCGGGAAGCCCTTTCCAATAACCGCGAATGCAAATAGAACACATCCCCTGGATACGCTTCACGACCTGGAGGGCGACGCAGCAATAAAGAAACTTGACGATAAGCCCAGGCTTGTTTGGTTAAGTCATCATAGATAATCAACGCATCTTCGCCGCGATCACGGAAAAATTCGCCCATCGAACAACCAGTATAAGGCGCGATAAATTGCATAGCCGCTGACTCGGAAGCAGATGCTGCAACAATAATCGTATGGGCTAATGCACCATGCTCTTCAAGCTTTCGCACAACGTTAGCGATAGAAGATCGTTTTTGACCAATCGCAACATAAATACACTTAATGCCGGTATTTTTTTGATTGATAATCGCATCAATTGCAATAGCCGTTTTACCGGTTTGGCGATCACCAATAATCAATTCGCGTTGACCACGACCAACCGGAATCATCGCATCGATCGATTTCAAACCCAATTGTACGGGCTGATCAACCGATTGACGGGCAATAACGCCAGGTGCAATCTTTTCGATAGGTGCAGATTCGGTGGTGTTAATAGCACCTTTACCATCAATCGGATTACCCAAGGCATCGACTACACGGCCTAACAATGCTTCACCAACGGGCACTTCAAGAATCCTACCGGTACATTTAACAATATCGCCTTCAGAGATATGTTGATACGCACCCAAAACCACCACGCCCACAGAATCTCGTTCTAAGTTTAATGCCATCCCAAAGGTATTGCCGGGAAACTCCAACATCTCACCCTGCATGGCTTGCGAGAGTCCATGTACCCTTACAATACCGTCAGTCACACTGACTACAGACCCTTCGGTATGCGCTTCAGTATTCAAATCGAAATTTTCGATTTTCTTTTTAATCAGATCACTTATTTCAGATGGATTTAATTGCATGTTTTATTTTCTCACTCTCACTGTAGCGATTTTTGCATGTGTTGAAGCTGGCCTTTAATTGATCCGTCAATGACTCTATCACCAGCACGAACCAAAACGCCACCGATTAATGATTGATCTACCGTTACTTGAATACGGACTTTTTTACTCAGGGTTTTTTCTAAGGATGCCGCCAATTTTTTTTGCTCCTCTTGCGACATCGCAAAAGCAGAAGTCACTTCAGCATCCACATAACCCTCGTGATCAGCCTTGAATTGCTCAAATTGCGCTGCAATTTGTGGCAATAAATCCAAGCGATTATTCTGCACCAGTAGCTTTAGAAAATTCTCCCCTTCCAAATCTACTTGCCCCTGTCCAATATCCAGCAATAAAGCAGATAATCGTTCTTTAGTCACTTTAGGATTATTGACGATAGTAGAAATCGCTTTATCCTTCATGACTGCTGATAAAAACGCCAACGACCCTGACCACTTCAGTACGGTATCGGTTTCTTTGGATCTTTTAAAAGCTGCGGTTGCATAAGGACGTGCCAACGTTGCTAATTCGCTCATTACGCTGCCATCCTATAACTGCTTAGATACTTTAGTTAAGATTTCTTTATGCTTGGTTTTATCAATTTCCGCACCCAAAATCTGCTCCGCAGCACTCAATGCCAAAGCTGAAATCTCTTTACGCAAGCTTTCTTTGGTTTGCTGTATCTCTTGTTCAATCTGTGCTTTAGCGGCAAGCAATAAACGCTCACCTTCTTTTTTAGCGCTATCTTTTGATTCTTCAACGATCTCATTTGCGCGTTTTTGCGCTAAGGTCACGATACCGGCAGATTCTTCTTTAGCCAGAAGCAATAAACTTTTGGCTTTTTTCTCAGCCAGTTGAATTTGTTCCTGGCCTTTCTCTGCGGCCGCCAATCCTTCAGCAATTTTCTTCTGCCGTAGCTCTAAAGACTCAAATAACGGGGGCCAGATATACTTCATGGTAAACCATACCAGAAGCGTAAAGGTAATCATCTGCCCAATCAGAGTAGCATTGATACTCACGATGCGATCCTCTTGTTGTGGTTAAAATTCAGCGTTCGACTAACCACCAGCAGCGGTTTTCACAGCAGCCAAGAATGGATTAGCAAAGGTAAAGAATAATGCAAGGCCTACACCAATCATGGTTACCGCGTCTAACAAGCCGGCTACGACAAACATTTTAACTTGTAACATTGGCACCATTTCAGGTTGGCGCGCAGCCCCTTCCAAAAACTTTCCACCCAACAGACCAAAACCGATAGCGGTTCCTAATGCGCCCATACCTAAAATAAGGCCTACTGCAATAGCAGTCATACCTTGCACATCAGCGACTAAAGCTGCAATTTCCATAATATCTCCAAAAAGTTTATATGTTAAAGTGTAAAAAAATGAAACCTAATGATCTTCGTGCGCCATACTCAGATAAACAATGGTTAATACCATGAAGATGAACGCTTGAAGGGTAATAATTAAAATATGGAACACCGCCCAAGGAAAACTCAACAGCGGCTGAAGCGACCAAGGCAGCAAGCCAATTAAAATAAAAATTAATTCACCTGCATACAGGTTACCAAATAACCGTAACGCCAAGGAAATAGGTTTGGCAATCTCTTCCACAAGCTTCAATAGCAAGTTGAAAGGCATTAACCAAGGCCCAAACGGTTGAAACAGCAATTCTTTAGCAAAACCCCATGGGCCTTTTATTTTAATACTGTAGAAAATAATCAAACAAAATACCGAAATTGACATCGCAAAGGTGGCATTCAAATCAGTACTTGGGACTACACGTAGATATTCAAGCCCCATTAACGAACCGACGGTAGAAAATATATCCACCGGAAACAAGTCCATGCAGTTCCACAAGAATATCCAGCAAAATATAGTCAACGCTAACGGTGCAATCAGATTACTTTTGCCATGAAAACTGTCTTTCACTTGCGCGTCAACAAATTCAATGAGCATTTCTGCAAAGTTTTGTACCATCCCAGGCACACCAGTCGTGGCTTTTTCAGCAGCCGTTTTAAAAAACCAAATAAAAACGCCGCCTAAAAAGGCTGAAAAAAACAAGGTGTCCAGGTTCAAAGTCCAAAAACCCTCACCAACACTAAATGGGGTTAAATGATGAATAATATATCCAGTTGAGCCATCGCTTGCATGCGCTTCAGAAGCCATTATTCCTCGCTAAAGTGGGTTATTCACGTAATATTAACGCGAACCAAAAAATCGATAATACTGAAACATAACCTGTCATCAGTGGTAAAAGCTTTATATTGGGAAGCTGGTGAAATGTTATTATGAACAAAAATGCTGTTAATAATAATTTCCCTGACTCACCGGCATAAAAAGTTCGTACTATTATTTTGGCCTCTTGTCCCTGAACTGTTTTTATTTTTAACGCCAGATAAAGGTTAGGGATAAAACCTATGGCCCCACCCCAAAAAGCATAAAAAGCTGCCAGCCAATCCTCCATAATTGCAAATAAAACACCAACCAGGAGAGCTACCAATAATTGTAAAAATAAAATCTTGCTGACTGTAGAGGGTTGTTTGTTTATCACGCTCAACTCCAATCAAAACAGCGGCGAATTATATAGGCGCAAGTTGATTAAAGCAACTATTGATTAACTGTAATGCGCAAGATGCTAGGCCTAATTATCTGATTGTCGTCACGATGATCTAAAACATGCCCTTGTGCTATCGACAATAACCGCTTCAACATTATAAATTGTCCAATCAAACATTTTTATCCGTTTAAAACATAATTATTTGTTGCACTTTCTCAATAACTGCAATAGATTAGGCTATCATTTAAACTAACATCATAAGCGCTTATGCCAGCAACAATTCAAACCGGCCCAGATAGAAGACAACAAACATATCAACTAATAAAAAAACTTCAACACGAAAGAGATGCGCTTTGGACGTTATATTGTGACTTCGCAACATTAAAGCCCTTTGCTGCATCCGAGCCGGTTAAAAAAGGCTTAATGCGCTTTTCACAAATGCTCATTGATTATATCTCACTCGGTCATTTTGGCGTTTATGAACGGTTGCTGGAAGGCAAAGAGCGTCGCGGCAATATTCAGGCAATCGCTGTTAAGCTTTATCCAGAATTGGAAATGACTACCGAGATAGCAGTAGCTTTTAATGACAAATATGATGCCACTGATAAAATTGATAGATTCAATGAGCTGGAGCGGGATTTATCTATTTTAGGTGAAAATCTTGCGAAAAGAATTGATTTAGAGGACCAGTTTTGCAACTTAATGGTAAACAGTGACCGCCGCTTGCAAATGAGATAGGTAAAATACGCCCCCATGAGCGGTAAATCAACGCATCGCTGCCTTTATTTCAATAACAGTTATCGTGCCTGTGCCAATCAATAGCCGCAACCCAAATACCTGCAAGCCATAGGTCAGCATGCGCAGGATCAATAAATCAGTACAGAAACCGATTATTTAGGATAATTCGGTCACCCCCTCTATGCTGCCTTATTTTTCAACTACCGCTTCTGCACCGACTCCGCCCTGCCGCTCACGCGTGATCAATTTAACCTGACCACCGTCACGCAATTTGTCCACGCCTTCCACTACCACCAATTCTTTAGCTTGCAAGCCTTTCTGAATCACCACCCGCTCATCCTTAACAACACCCAACTGCACGGCTCGCACACTCACGGTTTTATCTTCTTTGACCACATAGACAAAAGCGCCGTCCGCGCCATTTTGAATTGCGGCAGAGGGCGCGGTAACCACCGCCCGCAAGGTATCCACCAACAGCTTGACATTGACAAATTGATTGGCAAACAACGTAGCATCGGTATTGGCAAACTGACTTTTGAGCTTAACCGTGCCGGTATTCAAGTCGATTTGATTATCAATCGCCAATAAACGCCCCTGCGCCAATTTTTTTTGCCCACTACGATCATAAGCTTCTACACTTAAGGCTTCACCCGCCTGAAATTGCTGCATGACAATCGGCAAGGTATCTTCCGGCAAAGTAAAAACGACCGCAATCGGCTGTATCTGGGTAATGACCGCCAAGCCATTGGCATCGTTTGCATGTACCATATTGCCTTGATCGACCAAGCGCAATCCTAAACGTCCGGTAATCGGTGCGGTAATTTTGGTATAACTCAATTGTAATTTAGCATTGCTAACGGCGGCCCGGTCAATTGCTACTGTACCTTGATATTGCCTAACCAGCGATGCTTGCGTAACCGTTTGCTGTGCTGAAATAGAGTCTTGCTCTAATAAGGTTTTGTAACGCGTCCAATCGGTTTCAGCATTTTTTAACAGCGCGGCATCACGCTGTAATTGCCCTTCGGCTTGCTGCAATTGCACCTGATAGGCACGGGGATCAATCTCTGCCAGTAATTCACCTGCCTGGATCATTTGCCCTTCTTTAAAAGCCACGTTCAACAGTTCGCCATCAGCCCTTGATCTTACCGTAACCGTTCGCAAGCCAGTGACCGTGCCTAAACCATTGAGATAAATCGGCACATCCTCTTGTATAGCTGCGGCTGCCACCACGGCAGTTGCGCCTTTACCTAGTCTAGCTGAAGGTTTGACCTGGGCTGTCGGTTCTGGAGAAATG
>JABFRM010000118.1 GCA_013141155.1 Methylococcaceae bacterium
CCAATAAATCCAGCTCCAAACTCTCGCCATCCCGCTTGGCGACGATGTTTTGCTGCACTTCATGCACATCAATGCCGCATTCACGAAATAAACGCACCGCAGAAGGACGCACCGCCTCTTCGACAAATTCCCCCAAACGATTACCCAGCTTTCCTATACTGGTGTTAACGGCCTTGATGGCTAAAGCGGTTTCTTTGAACTTAAGGTCGGTTTCTTTAAATTGACGATCAGTTTCTTGGAATTTGCGGTCGGTTTCTTGAAACAAACGCAAAATATCATCCAATGTCGGGGCGGGAGAGGTTACAGGTTGCATGGTGATCATTCCTTGTAAGGGCAATTATTTTGCGTTAATTATACCAGTTCCATAAAAAAACCGTCCAAGCCTTCAGGGGCTTGGACGGTTTTTGATTGGGGCGTTGTTTAAACACGCCTCGAAACCCCTGTACGGTTCCGACTTACGCGCTTTATTTTGCCTTCCGCAATTTACGTTTACTCTTTTTAATTACTTTTGGAGCAGCCTCTTCAGGCGGCGCTATAGTCTCTTTTGGTGCCGCAGCAGGTTCGGTTTTGCTTTGGCTTACCGAACCTAGCATTTTGCAAAATTCATCTTGAACCGTATCAGCAGAAGCAGCAATTCCACCAGAAAGGCTAATAATAAGCTCAACACGAATACCGCCAGAAGCATTATCTTGGATAACCGCATTCAAAGGTACAGTTTTACCTTGACCGGAGGTAACGGTTTGATGGGCGCTAATGATGCCACTTTCTTTGTTGCTGCTTACAATCTGATAACCACTGGAGGCAATTACTGAAACTAAGCTATCAAAAGCAGCCGCTTTGGATGTCTTAGGGAAGTCTTGAAAGGTTTTAAATTTCTTACCCGCCCAAAATTCACCTTCGGTTGAATAATTGGTAGCACAGGCACGGCTATCTGCGGCTTTACTGACAGAGCGCTCCATAGCGCAACCAGAAAGCATTGAAACGTACACTATAGAAGCAATAATAAGTTTATTCACATGAGTCCTTTTAATGGTTTTAAAAAATAATTTGGTGGTGCTGCCAGATTCAAACATTAAGTTCGGGGGTTGCAAATCCCAATCAGCCAAAGTAGCGACTCGCTTAAAATTTAATATCTTTGAAAGTGGGGTAATAAACCCCACCACCCGTACCCGTATTTTCAATTGCAGGTTTAAGTGACGAAATAGAAGTAGCGTTAATATTGATGCCTTCATAATCCAATCTAACTTTAACTGGTATACCTTGAAATAAGGTTGCATTAGTGTATCCACTGCCTTCAAAACCTGAAATCATCCCTGATTTTGCAGTGTAAGTGTTATTGAGATTATCAAAAAGAAGCGATTTGTAACTAGAGTCCATCCATAACCTAGCCTTTACATCCGCATTATTATTAACTATCAACAAATAACAAGAGATCTTACTAGCCCCCGTTTTTTCACAACCCAATGAACCTATAGTAAAACCTTCTTCAGTAACTTGAGGCTCTTGTGGTTTATCAAAAAGCGTCGTAGATTTCGGTTTGGCATTGATGACTGAAAAGGTATTAGTATTGAAATCCAATTTTAAAGTGACGCTGTCATAAGCAGGTTTGTCATTTACGCTGATGTCTGGGATCAACAAATAACCATCGTTAGAGGTGTATTTTCCACCCGCTATACTGAGGCCACTGAATAGACAGACACAAACACACAAATATATTTTTTTCATTAAAATTCCTCAGCAATTATTAAAGTAAACCCGCTTTATACCCGCACGTTTGGATATGCAAACCTAGCAACGCTATTGCGCGGCTGAATTATAAAGCATATTACTCAAAAACCACATTACCTTTCGCCAACCGGAACTCAACCATTTCATTATTATCAACGCGGCCATAAATATCTTCAACAGACAGCGTCAAATCAATCGCCTCAAATACAATCTCATCCCCCAGAAAATAAAACGCAGACTGCCAATGGTTATTTTTTCGTAACACCTGCACCCGCACCATCTCTTGTTCAATCAAGACATACTCTTTCAGCGTAGGTAAGTTGATATATTGCATTAGTTTGGTGGTCAAGTCTGATTTCTGGGTGGTTTTAGATAAAACTTCCACAATTATCACGGGTGATTGTGCAAAATAATCTCCCCCCGCAGGGGCAGAGCAATCCACCACCACATCAGGATAAAAATAATTTTTGCCCACTTTAATTTTAGTATCGGTCATAAAGGCTTCGCAGGGCTTGCCTTTGAGATGGTTTCTAAATTCACCTAATACGTTAGCGGTTAAACGGGTGTGATTGTTGCTCGCGCCAGTCATGGCATAGACATGACCGTCAACATATTCGTGTTTCACGTCTGCGGTTAGCTCTAAAGCCAGATATTCCGCCTCCGTCATGCTAATGTCTGCAAACTTTAGGTTGCGTTGTGCTGCCATGATCGTGTTGCTCCTGACTGTTTTAGCGACTGTGCCATTATTGTTATTAAAATCCACTCAAAACACAAGCCTCCAGCGAAGCGCGCTGGCAAACAAAAGCGCCACTGCCACAGCGGGGGCGCAGTCTGCGGCAGTCAGCGATTTTGATTCCCGCTCATTAAAAGAGCGGGGGTAAGGGGCAGTCGTAATTAATTCATCAAAATCTCGATACGCATAACCCAACTGCTGCGCCAATGTCCGTACCAAAAACCGCCCGACCCCAGCACCGATAAAACAACTTTGCGGCGGCAATAAGCCACGCGATAACTGCCGCGTAACGCCTGCTGTAAGCAACTGCAATTGCTGCTCACGCAGGGTCAATGCAAATTGCTGCCACAATGCCATGTCTTCAACCCGAAAATCATGGCCAGTCATCCGCGACAAACGTCTGGCACTGGCGACAAGGGTTTTTTCTGCGCCATCGGCGGTGGCGCTGTGATCATGCGCTTCTTGTAATTCACGGGTGACGCGGTACACATCCGCCATGGTCGCAAAATACTCCGCCATCAGCCCTTGCTGCTGACCGTTAAACATCGCCTGCCGTGCCACTGCCATCACGGCGGTACGGATAATGCCGGTATAAATCAGTTCACCTGAAACCAGCCGCTGATAATCCGTAAAGCCCTGCGCTTGCACGGTTTTATTATTTAACAACAAAATATCCGTTGTGGTGCTGCCTATGTCAATCAACAAGCCATATTGCAGTTGTTGGGCAACAAAATAAGCGGTCGCCAACCAATTAGCAGAGGCAATCGCCTCAACATGGGTCACTGTCACCTGCTCAACAGGTAAAAATCCTTGTTTTCCCGCGAAAATAAACAAGGCTTGGGCAGGCAATAATTGCACCATCGCCGCGATAATTTGTTGCACGCCCGCTTCCCTGCTGGCAAAACAATCCACCAGTTCACCCGTCATGGTAATGACATGCGTGGCTTGTGTGACCTTGAGTGCTACAGTCACCTGCGTCACTGCTAAATGCAATTGTTCAATTCCCTGCCACAACGGGCACGGCTGAAGGCAAACTTGTTGCAGCAAACCGTCAGAATTCAGCAAAGCCGCCTTGACGTGTGCGCCGCCGATGTCCCAACCGATGATGGTTTGCTGCATATTATGGATTCCCTATATCAATTTAACGTCTACCTGCATATTACGCACAGGCTTGATGGCTAACGGCTGTTGCGCCAGTTGCAAGACCAGCTCAACAATATTTATCCCCAGCGCCTGATAAATGCCCACATACGAACTGGTCAAGCGTGGATTAATTTCCACCACCCAATATTCCTCTGCGGCCAGTGGCGATTGAATAAGATCAATACCCACATAACCGTGCAACCCTGAAATGGCTTGAGCAAGCTGCGCCACTAACTGCTCTAACCTAGGTGTCACTGGCAGGCAATTCACTTGACACGCCCGCAATGTAAAGCGGTTATCCTGCACGGTCAGCAATTGCTCATTCACACACAACACCCAGCCCTGCCCTTGATAGAACACACACGACAAGCTCAACGTCCGCCCTGTTAAGTAGGGTTGAATAATGAAGTTTTGCGGCTGGGTGATTAAGGTCAGCGTTTGAGTAAAATCTTCAGCGCTGTCAACCCGCCAAGTATCGCTACAACCCACACCATCAATGGGTTTAATCACCCACTGTCCGGGTCGGTAAGCCGTGCAATCGGAAAGTAACGCTGTCTGAATGGTTGGGATAGCGGCGGCGTGTAAACAGTGAAAAGTGCGCTGTTTATCGGCAGTGAGCGCCACGGCGGCTGATGAGCAGGTGAGCAAACGTTTTCCAGAGGCCTCGACCATCGCCGTCCAACCCTGTAAAATGCCTGCTAATTCTGGTGCTAGCAGCCACACCGCATCAACGCTTGCCAGTAAATCCTTAAACAATTGCTGAATATCATCAGCCGCGTCAACAACTGTTACGTTCACGGCATAACCATCAGCAATGGCCTTACAACGCTTTTCTAACATAAGTTGCACATTAAGCGCCGCAATCCGGCTGCAATCATCCAACAAAGCCCGCAACATCAACTCGCCTTCGGTTAATAACGAAGTGGGAAATACCTGATTATTAAAGCCGCCGCCGGTAATGAATTCAAAAATAAGTAGTTTCAAACGCTATCCGCAATGCCAATTTGCAGCTCGGTGATGTTATCCGCACTACCATGACCCACCCAATGTTGGTAAACTTCACGGCATTGCCCGGTCAAGATCAAATCGGCTTTTAAAACGGTCGCGAAAAAATCATGCCAAGCTGCGCCAATGCCATAAACACTGCCTGAATATTCGACATAAACACATTGAAAGGGCGGGGTGGTCAGGTATTCAAATTGGCTTGAGACCGCTTTCATGGCCTGAATTGGCAAGGCGATGGTTAAATCAAACAGCGTTTCCGGCACACCATCACTGCCGTCATACAGAAATTCCAATGGCCCGGTTATAACCAATCCCAACGGCGCACACGCCTGCATTAAATGTGGAATAATAACGTCTGCATAGACTGGCACTTCCGCCAGCGTCAGACGCTTTTTGCTGGCTAAATACACAGTAGACGGTACAATTTTTTGAGCAATCATGGGGGCATCCTCTGGTTTTTATCTTAACAGCGCAATAGCAAAAACTAACACAGCAATGACGCTAGTGGTTATGATCTGAAACGAGATCCTATTTTATTGGATGATACGATTGGGCACCAAGCGTTTAAAATAATAACGTAAAATTATCCGCATCTAAAACGTCCCTTAACAAACCTAAACTCACCCATGAAATCACCAACCGACAGCACAGCCACCACGCAACCCGAACAACCGCCTATTGCACCACTTAAACAACGCCACAACCCTTTGCATGGCTTAACGCTAGAAACAATCGTAAAAGCACTGGTGGAGCATTATGGCTGGGCAGAATTGGCTGAACGCATACCTCTTAATTGTTTCAGCACCAATCCCAGCATGACGTCAAGCCTAACGTTTTTACGCAAAAATCCGTGGGCACGCGAAAAGGTAGAAGGGCTTTACGGCTTTATGTTGCGTGATATTAACCGCAATCAAGCCAAGTAACAACTCTAAAATTCTCAGGGATATATTGCGGCTCAAAGTGAGATTAAGCCTGTGCCGCTAATAGCTGAAAATTTATGTTTAATTACTTAGTAATTAATCCGCATAAAAAAGCCCCTTGTAAAACAGAGGCTTAATCAAATGCTATGGACGATGTTTAAAACGGAATATCATCATCAAATGCCGCTGCTGCAAAATTATCCGGCTGTGCATAACCAGGAGCCGCACCGCCGCCGCCAGCTTGATAATTTTGCTGCGGCGCGGGTGCGCCCTGCCCCGTTTGCTCATTGCGCTTACCAACCAAATCAATGATATTAGCGTTCAATTCCAAACTGGATTTAGTTGTGCCATCAGTCGCCTGATATTCACGCATGGACAATTCACCGGACACAAACACCTGCTGGCCTTTTTTTAAATACTGTGCCAATGAACCTTCTGCCCGCTTACCCCACAACGCTACACGCACCCACATCGTCTGCTGCTTATCGCCAAAACCAATATTATTGGCAACGGTTACATTTAAAACCGTTTGCCCTGAAGGCGTCGGCCTTACTTCCGCATCACGACCCACAGTCCCCGTAAAACTAAAAACATTGCTCATTATGGTTATCTCTTTTATGGTTAACTTACGATTATTGAATCTACAAAACTTGTAAAAAATAACACTTATGCTTATCCACAAAACCTGTGGATAACTTTGTGGATAGCTTGCTTATTTCACGACTCAGACAGCGTATTACCTGAGCCAATGTTAGATTGACTGATTTTTGGACAATGCTACCAAATCACTTCAACAATCCCATAGACCCTCAATGTTTTCAGATTAAGTCAAGCCATTCTTTTAAAAAAACCCGTTCTTTCCGCAAACTTAATCTTTCTTACACACGGTAAAAGTGCTTTTCATTGTTATCCACAAAAGCTGTGTATAACCCTGTGGACAGCCTGCCTGTTTGTATACTCAGGCATTGTATTTCCAGCACAAAAAGCCATTGCCTTATTTTCACACAACAACAAAATTTTGTTTTTGGATAATTAAGATTTACTCAACTGCTGACCAAGCAAATTAACCACCGCAGCATTCGCTACACCGGTTACCGCAATACCATTAAAAACATTTTTGTTGTAATACTCATGCTGATGCCCATGAAAAATATGCCGCGCACCAATCGCATCCGCCAAATGGTCTATGGCGGCAAAACCGTAACGGTGACAACTGGGCGCTTCATGCGTCACCAAAATATCGGCTTTAACCGTCGCCCGCATTTCTGCAACTTCATGCTGCCAAATGGAATGCTGTAATTTTAAAGGCATCCCTGATCGTTTCACTATAGGCGATTGCGATTGCAACCAATGCGCCTGATTTTCCCATTTTGAGCGTAGTGGCGGATACCAGTTTTTAGCCATAAAAATACCGCCCAATCCCGCAATTCTTAAACCAGCCACTTCCTGTACCTTAAGGTGTAGGCTGTAATCCTTATAGCCGCTTTCAAATAAATTAGCATAATCGGCAGTGCTGGCAACATCGTGATTACCATAAATCCACCAAATCTGCGTCAGCTCGGCAATCGGCGCCAAGTACACATCCAACGCTTGGCGCAAGGAATAGTCGCCAAGCATAACCACAGCTTCGGGCTGATATTGCAAAACTGCCTGGATGATACTGTCAAAATTCCCGTGGGGGTCTCCTGCAAACAGTATCCGGTTATGAATGCTCGTTTCGCTCACTGCCTGTCCATTTATGCTGGGTCGCTTTAACAAAAATTGATGATCATCTAAATTGATCTTAAGGTCTATGATACCAAAGCAAGCAGTGCTTTTTTAAATTTCCTGATTATAAAGATGCTTCAGCTAACGTCAAAAAAACCGTCATTCCGGCAGGGAAGCCGGAATCCAGAGCCAAGGACGGTACAATCCAGATACATTGCGCTCGATTTAAGCCCTATACCAAGTCATACATTCACATCCATGTGACTGGATACTGGCATCCCTGCCAGTATGACGGTGTTGCTGAAGCATCTTACTAATCAGGTTAAATTTTATCGAGGAACTTAATAAGTACCCCAATGC
>JABFRM010000176.1 GCA_013141155.1 Methylococcaceae bacterium
GCCCGTGAATGCCAAAAGCAACAAAACCGGCGCACACAACAAACCGATTAGTCTATGCAAATCAAACGTCATTAGCCGCTGACCGGCATTGATCCGAATCCTGAAAGCCAGAAAAACACCCTTTAGACCCGACCACCACAAATACAACCCAGAACTTACCGAAACCAACAGCAATACCCCCAGCACGCCAACGCTATTCCAGCCCATGCCATCTAATCGAAGCTGGGTATGAAAATCCAGTATCCAAGTGGTCAGCGTGTTACCCCAAAAGCGGTTAGCAACCACCTCAGCTGTGTAAGGATTGATCGACACCATCAAGGGTGCATGAAAATCAAAAAACGTTTCTTGCGGTTTATCGTACCAAGCCGTAATCATTCCATCGGCGGTAAGCGGCATCTCCAGCGTCCAGGAACCGTGACGATTAGGGTGCGCGTTTTTTACGGCAGCGATAATACTATCCAGCGATTGAACTTTCCCCTGTGGTTCAGCAACAACCAATTGCGGATTTAAAAATGTATCCAATGCTTCACGATAAATGCAAAGACTTCCCGTTAATCCCAACAAGGCAAATAAAAACCCCACCGTTAATGCTAAGTACAAATGAATTTTAAGCCAGGTAGATCGCAGCAATAAATATTTTATCCCAGTGTGCATAACGGCTTTTATACTTATAGAAAAGAAAATTATTGGCGACTACCTGGATTGCTCAGGCTATATTTTGGGCGGGTTTGTTTAGTTAGGGTGGCACTTAAGTTACTGCCATTAGCTGACGCCGAATCGTCCTGCAAACTACCGGTGATAAAAAAGAAAAGCCACAAACCCAGCAGCAAGGCATTGGCTATACCTAATGACACGCAGTTCATCACACTTACTAAAACCAACTGTTCAATACGGGGGAACCCAATTCTTAAGCGCGGATCGAGTACCTTAATTTATTTTTTTGCCAAAAAAGGTGTCCATTATCGGTGCGACATTAATAGCATAACGCTCCAACGCAACAGCATAATCCATTGGTCGCATACTGTTTTGTATCGAGCAACGGTGTATCTCCTTTGCTATTTGGAAGATGATCCAGGGTGTTACAAACGTTGCCAGTTGGACAACCCCTTACGTGTAAAAATTTAAATATTCGTGCAATTACGCTGATAAACCCTAACACCGCTCATCTCAACACTCTCTGTAAACGAGCGGGGTTAGCGCTTTAACTATTTATTATTTAAAGAATAACCGCAAGACTGCTTACTGCGGAATGACATTGACGGCCGTTAAGCCTTTGGGGCCTGTTTCAATATCGAAAGTCACCGCTTGACCCGGCGTTAAAGTTTTAAAACCGTCCCCTTTAATAACCGAATGATGTACAAATACATCATCAGTTCCATCAGATTGCTCAATAAAACCGAAACCTTTAGTGTTGTTAAACCACTTTACAGTACCTTTTGCCATTTGATAACTCCTACAAAATAAAACTTACGGTTACACAGAACTACAACATTGACAACCTAAGGACATAGACCTTGTAACTCAACATCTGTCTTCTGATCGAGTTAATTGTACTGCTTTTTAAGCGTCAGTGTCATTAGCATATTGATAAAGTCCATCTAATACTAAAGAATTCGGACTGACGATGCCTAAGATGACATCATTTTCTATCACCGGTGCGCGTACCAGATTATAGCTGGCAAAAAGCTTGGAGCAGTGACGAATATCCATATCTGGGTGTACAGCAATGACCGGACAAGTCATGATTTCATAAACATTGACGCGGCTGGGCGAACGGTCTTTAGCCAATACATGCCGGGCAATATCACCGGAGGTTAGCATGCCATATTCATCATCGCTGTGGCGTTTATTGACTAGAAGCACGGCTGTATGCTCCGCTTTCATCCGCTTTACGGCTTCACTAATGGTCGCCGCACCATCAATGGTGGCGAAGTCAGTTTTCATCACTTCTTTAACACGAATAATTTTCATACTTTATCTTCCAATTCCTGGGTTAATTTTTGCACTTGATGGGTCAGGCCAATGGCATCTTCTACGTCAATTTTAAAGGCGATGCCGGTGCCGGGCTTAGCATCAAATTCAGCGGCTTTGGCGATTTCTTCCAGGATATGCCGACTTAAATGCTCTTCGACCAAAAACAATAAGACATCGCGTTGGGTTTCCAGCGTCAGCCCAAAAAAAGTTTTAGATTGCTTAATGCCTTCGCCACGCGCCTGATTGATAACGGTTGCGCCTTTAGCGCCGTGCTTTCGTGCGGTATCCATCACTAAATCGGTTTTGGTGTCCTCGACAAAGGCAATGATTAATTTAAAGTGCATAATAACCTCAAGATTTAGAAGATGTCGCGCTTACTCCACCACTCAGCCAGTTGAGCATAGAATAAAACCGCAATAATGGAGAATAAACTGGCGAAGGCAATCAGGCCGAAACCATCGACTAAAGGATTACGTCCCGGCACATTGCTTGCCAAACCTAAGCCTAGCGCAGTGACTAACGGCACGGTGACGGTCGAAGTAGTAACGCCGCCGGAATCATACGCCAAACCAATGATGATCTTTGGGGCAAACAGGGTTTGAATCATGACAATCACGTAACCGGTGATAATGAAATAATAGATATTAAAACCACTGACAATGCGGAATACACCCAACGCTATGCCAAAGGCGACACCCAGTGACACAGCAATCCGCAACCCCCAGGCGCCAATTGCGCCGCCAGAGAGTTTTTCGGCCTTGGAGGCGACTGCCAGTAAAGAGGGCTCTGCTAAGGTTGTCGCAAAGCCAATACAAGCAGCAAAAACATATACCCAGTTGTAAGTTTGCCAATTGACGGTTTTGCTATCCACAGCAATACCCAGAAATGCTGGTGCAGTAAGCTGCACTGCCATTAACTTACCCAACGGAAACAACGCCATTTGTAAGCCTTCCAAAAAAAAAGTTACCCCGAATATCACATAGATAAAGCCAATTAAAGTTTTAGCGAGATTAGGCAAGGGTTTTCGGATCACCAGCAATTGAAAGCCGACAATAATTGCCACAATAGGCAACACATCCCCGCAGGTAGCCCACAACGAAGTAGCAAAATGCCATAGCCAGGCTGTCATATCAACATGCCATAGGCCATCACAAAAATCATCGGCGTGAGGGAGGCAAAAGCAATTAAGCCGAAGCCGTCGATCAGGGGGTTGCGGCCTTTAATCGCCGTTGCCAAACCAACGCCTAAAGCCGTCACTAAGGGAACGGTAATGGTGGACGTGGTGACACCACCGGAATCATAAGCAATGCCGACAATTTCTGGCGGTGCGAAAGGGGTCATGATCATCACCGCAACATACCCCGAAACAATCAAATAATGCAAAGGCCAACCGCGAAGTATACGCAATACACCCACCAGTATCGCAAAGCCAACTGACAGCGCGACACTGATCCGCAACCCAAATGCGTATTGTTGTTTTGCCGCAAGCGTTGCCGCAATGACCTTACCAGCACTGGCAATGTTAGCGGCTTCATCGGCAACGGCAATCAGCGAAGGTTCTGCGATGGTGGTGCCAAAGCCTAAGCAAAAAGCAAATGCCAATAACCAGAAGAGGCTGCCTTTTCGGGCAAAAGCATGTGCCATCGCTTCACCAATAGGAAAGAGACTTTGCTCCAGTCCCAGCATAAATAACGCCAGCCCTAATGCCACAAACAGCGTGCCAATGATTAAATTAAACACATCGGGGATTGGTTGTTGGATCACTAAAACTTGAAATACCAGCACCACCATGAGTATCGGCAGCAAATCCATAAAACTGCTAAAGAGTTGCCTTATAAATTGATTCTTAAGGAACATGGCTATAATATTTAATGGCGTGAGGCTCATGATTGTATCGAACCCTTGGGGATTGGTACAGCTAAAAAGCCATCTTGCTAATCAGGAAAGCCATTGATCCAGCAGATATGCTTAACGCCTAAGCGCAAAACCATGCTTGACTTTACGCTTAAACAGGCTGGCATTGGCAAGTTAGAATATGATCACCGCAGAATTCGTTTATATTTAGGGCAAAACATGCAAAATTCGGCACAAACCATCTTAATTACTGGCTGTTCAACGGGTATCGGCTATTGCACCGCGATGACGCTTAAAAACCGCGGACATCGTGTCATCGCATCTGCACGCAAACTTGAAGATATAGAGAAATTGATAGCGCAAGGATTTGAAGCCGTGCAATTGGACTTAGCCGATTCCGACAGCATTCAAGTTGCCGTTAAACAAGTCCTGCAATTAACCGATGGCAAATGCGATGTGCTTTTTAATAACGCCGCCTTTGGACAGCCAGGTGCGGTGGAAGACTTAAGTCGTGAGGTGTTACGCCAGCAATTTGAAACTAATTTTTTTGGCACGCATGAACTGACTAATTTGCTTATTCCCGTCATGCGCAAGCAAGGTCATGGCAGAATTATTTATAACAGCTCCGTATTGGGTCTGGTTGCGTTGACTTACCGTGGTGCTTATAACGCCAGTAAATTTGCTTTAGAGGGCTTAGCCGATACCCTAAGATTAGAGCTGCATGGGACTAATATTTACATCAGTTTAATTGAACCCGGCCCTATTTTGAGTGATTTCAGAAAAAATTCACTTGCCCTGTTCCAACAAAATATTCAAGTTGAAGATAGCTTACACCGGGAAACATACACGCTAATGGCGGAACGCTTAACCAAAGAAGGTGCAGCAGTGCCATTTACATTACCCGCCAGCGCCGTCGCCAAGAAAGTGTTACATGCGGTAGAAGCCAAAAAACCACGATGTCGTTATTACGTGACCTTCCCTACCTACCTATTCGGGTTTTTAAAGCGTATTTTATCGACAACTTGGTTAGATTATTGCCTTAGAAAAGTATAGCGCCAGATTATAAAGCTAAATCAGCAAAGCGGCAGATGACCAAAGCAAAAGATATGATACACTATTGCCGTACACTTATTGAGGTAACTACTATAGTGTGTCATATTAAAATTACAGCAACATTACATCGAGGTTTTGTAAATCATGAGAAATTCTAAAAACGTATTATTATCTTTAGTCATTACCATAGCTTTAGGTCTTTTTTCTACTCTAGCATTGGCTGAAGGCGGCCTGCCAGATGTTGAAAATGTATGTGCAAAGCTTAAAGAATCTTCTGCTGCCTTGGCTTCAGGTGCTTCAAATGATGCCGTATCAGATTTGGCTAAACAAGCTATAGGCTTAACTAAAGATATTATTGTTAGCGATAAAGTTACAATTAAACGCACCAAAGCAACCAATGGCATTAAAGCGGCTGTCGCAGCACTCAAAAAAGATGATAAAAAAGCGGCTGGCGATTTATTGAAACAAGCAACTGAAGACTTTGAAGGCTTAAAAAAATATCTTTAAGATCAATATTCGTTAACGCATTTTTTTGGGACACCTGATAAGCCAAAACTTATTTGCCCTGTGCAGGGGTGTCCTGAATTATAGACGACCATTTTAATAAACATACGCTGAGACGCTTTAAATTTCAGCCTCCCTCCGTAATAATTCTGCTTTACGTGCCACTCCCCAACGATACCCAGACAAACCGCCATCACGCCTGACCACCCGATGGCACGGAATAATCACCGCCAAAGAATTAGCCGCACAGGCAGCAGCGACCGCGCGCGCCGCTTTGGGCACGCCAATGCGCTGTGCGATTTCAGCATAACTCACCGTAGCACCCACCGGAATTTCCCGCAAGGCTTGCCAAACCTGTTGTTGAAAATCAGTACCGTGATAATCAATTGGCAAATCCAGCCCTAATATCGGCGCTTCAATGTAGGCCACGACTTTGGCAAGTAGTGGTTCGATGGCTGTATTGCCGCTAACCAAGATCGCCTGCGGAAATTTGTTTTGCACATGCCGCAGCAACGCTTCCGAGTCATCGCCCAACACAATAGCGCATACGCCACGGATATTCAGCGCAAGCAAAACTAAACCCAATGAACATTTTGCCAAGGCGCAGTTTATTTCAATATGATCAACGCCTGCGCGGGCTGCTGTATGTGTAACAGTGTTTTTAAATTGCATAATAGTAAGCGTCAATCATCAATAGCCAAGCACTAATCTAAGCATTTTTTAAGCCTAAAGCAAATTTACTCACTTTTCTTAAATGCCCTCCCTAAAATTAGCAATCGTTATATTTGCCAGGCATAAACCCGTGTTTATAATTCCGCGCTGGACAAGCCTTAAAAATTAGATTAAATTCGATCACATCGTTTAATAATACCAACCCTCACTAGGAATTATGAAAAAATTGTTCAGCCTTGTTCTCTTACTGTCGATAATGGTTTTTATCCCCGTTGCACATCCTCAAACACCTGTGGCACGCGCAACAAGCGTTGAAGCAACCGATCCTGGCTTTGTGGTATTGGATGTACTGCTCTACCGTCCTTTGGGTTTCGTTGCAACGCTGGTTGGTGGCGCAGTTTTTGTAGGCATGAGTCCATTGACGGCACTCGCGTCTATACCCGCGCCGCACGACGCATTTAATAAAACCTTTAATATTTTAGTGCTTACGCCAGCCGCTTATACGTTTGTAAGACCTGTAGGTGATAGACGCTTTATAGCAGGTTACACTCCGCAGTATCGCGCCAAACCGATACCATCAAACGCAATGCCTCTAGTCCATAAGAGAACCCCACCAATCAAGCAACTGCCCGCAGTGCCGTAACTCTGCAAAATATGTTGTTATGCAACTGGGCATGCCGAGAATCAAGCCATTGCAACGCCTTAGCTAATTTATTGATCAAACTCCTGCATAAGTGACAAAGCTAAAATTCTCAGGGCTATATTGTGGCTCAGAGTGAGGTTAAGCCTTTCGTGGTGAGCTTGTCGAATCATGATCGGCTTAACCGTCCACCCTTCGACAAGCTCTTGGTAGCTGCTCCTGCGTTGCCCCGACATCCTTGCAGAGTCGAGGACGAACGGTTAAGCCTGTGCCGCTAATACCTGTAAACTTATGTTTAATTACTTCGCTATAAATAGATCCATGCCATTAAGCTGTTTTTGTAATACCAATCTAAACGCCCATTGCATTCAGAAATCCAGCCTAACGGCAACGTACCCCTGCCTATTTAATGGCTCATCATGCCTCTTTTTATTAACCCTTAGCGATTTAACCTTGAAATGTTAAACAATCATTGCCGTTATCTGCCGCTGTTCATTCTCATGACATTATTATCAGGATGTATGTTGTCGGCCAAAAGTGCTGACCATAACCACCCGCCACAAAGCTTTGCAAATTATGCAGAAGAAGTATTCCGACGACAAAATCACGCGACCAGTCAGGTCATGATGTTGTCAGTAGATGAGCTGGACGATAAAGACGCCCTTGAAGAACTGCTTAGTGCCGAGAAATCCATGCACAATGCCTGTGAAGATCTCAATGCGTACGCTGAAAGTCAAAACGACGCAAACACCAGCTTGCTATTACGCGCCCGCGCTGCTAAATCCATTGAACAATGCAATCTTGCCACAAAAACCTTGGAAACTTTGCTCGAAGACTTGGATCTTGCGGCGGTAACATCTAAACCTCCATCACCATAAA
>JABFRM010000300.1 GCA_013141155.1 Methylococcaceae bacterium
GAAAAAACTCAACCATCGCCCCCGGAAAACACTCAACTATAGAACGCCTCATGCGGTATTTTTTGGCGAAAATATGCGAGAGGCTGCATGAATACTAGAATTGCACTTCAGAGTTGAATTCGCCTTTTGTTCTTGCGGCGGGAAATTTTTTTTGGGCAAGTGGAGTTATTGCTCCCACAAACGCGGACACGGACACGGACACGGACACGGACACGGACACGGACACGGAAAAGCGTAAAGTGACCTGGAAAAATTCGACTCAGAAAGATCTTAATACTGGGCCGAATATTAAAAAAGAAGAAGGTTTTCATGTATATAAAAACGGACAACTTGTGTATGTGCCACTTCATCTAATAATGCAAGGATTAGGTCCGAAGAAGTTGTCAAAGTAGCAAATAGCCACGTAGCAGTACGGTAGGTTGGGGTCTGGCAACGAACCCCAACACATCGAAGCCAAAAATGTTGGGTTTCACGTTGTTCAACCCAACCTACGGTATTAAAATTCGACTTCCGGCCAACCCGCGTCACATAGCAAGTCCCGTCATACTGGGAGAGAGCCAGTATCCAGTCACATGGAGGTGACTTGGGGTACCTAAATTGAGCGGCAGGGCACACTTAAGTTACCATCCATGGCTTTGGATTCCGGCATCCCTGCCGGAATGACGAACTTTTTGGTGTTGGCTAAAGCATCTTGGCTAATCACGAATTGAATTCAAAAGCGCCGCCACTTTACCCTGAAAAATTTCAGGCATAAAAAAAGCCCTACATTTTCATGTAAGGCTTTTATTTTATTGGCTCCCCCGGACAGGCTCGAACTGCCGACCTAGTGATTAACAGTCACCCGCTCTACCGACTGAGCTACAGGGGAATAATCTTTTTTACAGCTTAACTATATGGTGCGCATGGAGAGATTCGAACTCCCGACCGCTCGGTTCGTAGCCGAGTACTCTATCCAGCTGAGCTACATGCGCTTTAATTACTCGACCATTATGATTTATTGCTTCCATAATGTCAAGCCTTACTGTTCTTTATTATGGCGGAGAAAGAGGGATTCGAACCCTCGATGGGAGTTAAAGCCCATACTCCCTTAGCAGGGGAGCGCCTTCAGCCGCTCGGCCATTTCTCCTAATTCTTTTGCTACTCTGCGCGAGGCAATCCCGATGCCTCACTTTGTTCTTTTTTGATTCTTTCATAGATTTCTTCCCTATGCACCGAAACTTCTTTTGGCGCATTAACACCTATGCGTACTTGATTGCCTTTTACCCCAAGAACGGTAACTGTCACTTCATCACCTATCATTAAGGTCTCACCAACTCTTCGAGTTAAGATAAGCATAACATCTCCCTAATTTTTTTAATACAACCTCACTGTAAAGGTACAGCAACCAAGCAATCACAGCATTATAACAGATTTTGTAAAAAATAAAACTAACTTCCTGCGGGTTCTTTATCAAGCTCAAATGCGGCATGTAAAGCACGAACGGCCAGTTCTAGGTATTTTTCTGCAACGACTACCGATATTTTTATTTCAGAAGTCGCAATCATTTGAATATTAATACCTTCATCCGCCAGGGTTTTAAACATAGTGTTCGCAATACCGGCATGTGAGCGCATTCCAACGCCCACAATAGACACTTTTACGATAGTATCATCGCAGATAATTTTTTTAGCGCCTAATTGCTCGCAAGTGGCCTCTAACAATGATTTTGCTCTCGCAAAATCATTGCGATGTACAGTAAACGTAAAATTAGTCGCCCCATCTTCGCCGATATTTTGGATAATCATATCGACATCGATATTAGCGTCTGCAATCGGCCCCAAAATTTTTGATGCAACCCCAGGCAAATCAGGCACTCCCGTAATGGTTAGTTTAGCTTCATCACGATTAAACGCAATACCTGAAATTAAAGCACTTTCCATTGGTGATTCCTCGTAGGTAATGAGTGTCCCCTTACCTTCTTTAAATGATGATAAAACTCTTAAAGCAACATTATATTTACCGGCAAACTCAACCGACCGGATTTGCAATACTTTTGAACCCAGGCTCGCCATCTCCAGCATTTCTTCAAAAGTAATTTTATCCAAGCGGCGCGCTTTGGGCTCAATCCGTGGATCAGTCGTATAAACACCGTCCACATCGGTGTAAATATAGCACTCATCGGCTTTTAATGCGGCGGCTAATGCCACTGCCGTGGTATCCGAGCCACCTCGACCCAAAGTAGTGATATTGCCGTGTTCGTCAATACCCTGAAAACCTGCAACGATCACCACTTTACCTACCTCTAAATCTGCACGCATTTTTTCGCTATCAATGCTGCGAATTCTGGCCTTATTATGTACGCTATCAGTCAATATCCTGACTTGCCCACCAGTATACGAACACGCTGGACAACCTATTTCTTGTAAGGCCATACTCAATAACGCCGACGTCACCTGCTCGCCAGTCGAGATTAACGCGTCTAATTCACGGGCATCAGGTTGTTTTTGAGTTTCATTTGCCAATGCGATCAAACGATTAGTTTCGCCACTCATCGCCGACACGACGACCACCAATTGATGGCCTAACTCGCGGGCATTTTTTACCCGCTCGGCAACGGCTTTAATGCGCTCAACCGACCCGACGGACGTTCCACCAAATTTATACACATACACTGCCATGAAGCTTTATTCCTATGCTGAAACGCTTAACTGTTGTAGCACCCAGGCTGGCACTTGCTGCAATGCCAGGGCCAACGCCGTAGGATCGGTGCCACCTGCTTGCGCCATATCGGGTTTCCCACCGCCTTTGCCGCCGACTTGTACCGCAACAAAATTCACTAAGTCGCCTGCTTTGACACGACTCATGGTGTCTTTAGATACCCCAGCAATTAAGCTGACTTTACCGTCAACCACTGTTGCCAACACAATCGCACAACTGCCCAGTTTATTTCTAAGCTGATCAACTAATTCGCGCATGATTTTCGGATCAATATCCTCCAGCTTAACGGCTAATACTTTAATGCCTGCGACCTCAACTGCTTGGTTAAGCAATTCATCGCCCGAAGCGCTAGCCAGTTTTGCTTGCAAGCGCTCCAATTCTTTTTCCAGCAGTTTTTGTTTATCCAACACTTGCTGAACTTTATCCAACGCTTTATCGGGTGAGGCTTTAACTAAACCGGCAATGTCATTTAAGGTAGCTTCGCGATTTTCCAACCAATCAACACACGCCTTACCGGTAACCGCTTCGATACGTCTTACGCCTGCCGCCACGCCAGTTTCACTGATGATTTTAAAAAAACCAATGTCACCCGCTCGCTCAACATGCGTGCCACCGCAAAGCTCTGTTGAAAATTCGCCAATCCTGAGCACTCTGACTTCATCGCCATATTTTTCGCCAAACAACGCCATCGCACCCACTTGCATAGCGGCATCTTTCGACATCACTTCGGCAGTAACCGCATTATTCAGACGAATTTGCGTATTCACCAAACGCTCAATCGCCTTTATCTGATCGCCAGTCATCGGTTCAAAATGGGTAAAATCAAAGCGTAAGCGATCCACATTAACTAATGAACCTTTTTGAGCGACATGCTCTCCCAGCAACTTCCGTAACGCCGCATGCAGCAAATGCGTCGCAGAATGATTGAGTTCCGTGGCTTTTCTAATCTCAGCGTCCACTTTAGCAGTACAGCGCTGAGTCATTTTTAGCGTGCCTTCCAATAATCTGCCTTTATGCAAAAACAACAAACCGCCTTGTTTTTGTGTATCGACCACCGCAAATATCCCAGTGTCAGCCACAATTTTGCCGCAATCGCCAGCCTGTCCACCGGATTCCGCGTAAAAAGGCGTTTTCTCTAACGCCACCACACCTTCATCACCCGCGTTCATTTGGGTTACAAGCTGACCATTAACAAACAATCCCGCGATTTCGGTTTGCTCGCTTAAAGACTCGTAACCGGTAAATTCGGTTTGGCTGTCCAACTTAATCTCTTGATCGTGTCCGGTATTAAAGTTACTTGCAGCCCTCGCACGGTCACGTTGCGCCGTCATCGCCACTTCAAAACCAGCATGATCAACAGTTAAATGATTTTCACGGGCAAAATCAGCGGTTAAATCCACCGGAAAACCATAAGTGTCATACAATTGAAACACCGTTTCGCCAGGAATAACGCTACCTGTCAATTTCACCACACAGGTTTCCAGGATTTTCATACCCTGCTCTAAAGTTTCAGCAAAACGCTGTTCTTCTTTTTCCAACACCCGTTCAACTTGCGCTTGTGCAGCAGCCAGTTCAGGGTAAGCAGTTCCCATTTCCGCAACCAATGGCGCAACTAATTTAAAGAAAAACACCTCTCGAATATTTAAACGATAGCCATGCCTAATCGCGCGGCGAATAATTCGCCGCAACACATAACCACGGCCTTCGTTGGACGGAATTACACCATCCACAATTAAAAATGCGCAAGAGCGAATATGATCGGCAATAACGCGTAAAGAGCTGTTGGTTAAATCCGTCGTGTTCGCCAACTTGGCGGCAACCGTCAATAATTTTTGAAAGAGATCACAGTCGTAATTATTATGCACGCCCTGCGAAACTGCCGCGATACGCTCCAAACCCATACCAGTGTCCACCGAGGGTTTCGGTAATGGGGTCAAATTGCCACCGCTATCACGATCATACTGCATGAACACCAGATTCCAAACTTCAATATACCGGTCGCCGTCTTCATCGGGCGACCCTGGAGGGCCACCTGGAATATCCGCACCATGATCATAAAAAATCTCTGAACACGGCCCACAAGGCCCTACATCTCCCATCGACCAAAAATTATCTTTCGCGCCTATGCGAGAGAACCGAGTCGAATCAATACCGATCTCTTCCAGCCAGATTTTTTCAGCTTCAGAGTCTTCTTCAAAGACTGTCACCCATAATTTTTCAGGCGGAATTTGCAAAGTCTGCGTTAAAAATTCCCAAGCATATTTTATGGCATCCCGTTTAAAATAATCGCCGAAACTGAAATTACCCAGCATTTCAAAAAACGTATGGTGCCGCGCGGTATAACCGACATTTTCCAAATCGTTATGCTTACCGCCCGCACGCACACAGCGCTGACTGGTCACCGCCTTGTCGTAATCGCGCCGTTCACGACCCAAAAAAACATCCTTGAACTGCACCATGCCGGCATTGGTAAACAATAGCGTCGGATCATTGCCCGGCACTAAAGAGCTGGAAGGCTGCACAGAATGGCCGCGCTCGCCAAAAAAAGCCAAGAAAGCGGCACGCAATTCTGCGCTGGTCATTTTTTTTATCATACCAAGATTATTAAACGTCAAAAAACTAAAGAAAAAACCAGCCCGTGAGCCAATAAACCGCGTATTTAACCTTATTTGAATTTTATCTGCAAATGCTTAAACAGCGCATTAATCTTGTCAGCAGAAAAACCGCGTTGCAATAAAAACCGACTGCGTTTAGCCCATTCAGAACGACTCATAAATGGCTCATGGACATATTTTTTAAGATACGTTTGCTCCAATAATGTCTGCCAGTCATAGGCAACTTCCAACACAATAGCATCCAAATCAAGCCCAACTATCCCGCGCTGCCGTAATTCATAGGCAACGCGCAACGCACCATAACCTTTTTGCAAGCGTTGCCTCGCATAACACTCCGCATAACGTTGATCACTTTGCCAATCTTTCAGCGCCAACGCGTCTAAAACAGGCTGTATCAACTCGGCACTAAAACCCTTAAGCGCTAATTTTTGCAGCAACTCCTGTTGGCTGTGCTCTCGATAAGACAACAAACGCACACAACAATTTTCAATTTGTTCAGCAACTGCCCTCACCTCATCCAAAGCATTAGCCCAACAACACCAGCAATCCTATCAAATATCGGTATCAACAAACTCTTCATCGTCGCTATCGGCATACTCTATCGCCGCAGCATCGGCCAAACGATCTTTATTGGTAAACACTTCTTTGCGAATTTTAGCTTCAAGTTCAATCGCTTTTTCAGGATGCTCTTTTAGAAACGCCCGAGCATTATCTTTGCCTTGGCCAATTTTTTCATCGCCATAGCTATACCAAGAACCCGCTTTTTGCACGAAGCCGTATTTAGCACCCAAATCAATCAATTCACCGAGAAAGCAAACCCCCTCACCGTAGAGAATTTCAAATTGCGCTTCCTTAAACGGCGGCGCGACTTTATTTTTAACCACTTTAACGCGCGTATCATTACCAATGATTTCATCGCCTTTTTTAACCGCACCGATGCGCCGAATATCCAAACGTACTGACGCATAGAACTTCAGCGCATTACCGCCAGTCGTCGTTTCAGGATTACCAAACATCACGCCGATTTTCATACGAATTTGGTTAATAAAAATCACCAGCGTATTCGAACGCTTAATGTTAGCGGTTAATTTCCGCAGGGCTTGCGACATCAAACGGGCTTGCAACCCCATGTGCGACGCCCCCATATCACCTTCAATTTCAGCTTTCGGAGTCAGCGCAGCAACCGAGTCAATGACAATCACGTCCACCGCACCAGAACGCACCAACATATCGGTAATCTCCAGCGCCTGTTCGCCCGTATCAGGTTGCGAAACCAACAAGTCATCAACATTCACACCAATTTTTTCAGCATAAGACGGATCTAAAGCATGCTCGGCATCGACAAACGCTGCGGTACCCCCTAATTTTTGCATTTGTGCGATCACTGACAAGGTCAAAGTGGTTTTACCAGAAGATTCAGGCCCATAAATCTCAATAATTCGACCGCGCGGCAACCCGCCACAGCCCAAGGCAATATCCAATGTTAAAGAACCCGTTGAAACCACCTCAATATCACGCGCGGCAGCAACATCACCCATCCGCATGACAGAACCTTTACCAAATTGCTTTTCAATCTGCATCAGCGCCGCGCCAAGTGCTTTCTTTTTATTTTCGTCCATCAGGTGAATCCCGCCGGTATCGTTAAGTTAAAAAATGAACGTACAATCAATCGTGCCATTATCCCATAAAATCATCAGAAAAGCTTAGCAGACAATTTGCTACTCTGACGTAAATCATTGCCACTTAGCCTTCTCTATAAGGCTAAGTATTTTTCGGCGTAATGGATATTTTCCCCCAAAATTTTCAACGCGGAACATCTATAAAATATTAATCATCCGTTGCGATATTAAACTGCGAAAGTCTACGCATGACATGAAATAAAAAACTATCCGAAACATTAGCAGGCAAATAACAAAGCGTTAAAACAGGTTCAATATTCATGACAGTTAAAGCATATAAAGCCACACTATTTTCATAACGCTCTATAAGATATTCAAAAACTTTTCCATTAGTCGCTATTTTATTTAGGATAATGTAAAATTCAGGCTCCAAACTTTTTAAATTTACTAGACTCTTTCTTAACTCATAAATATCATCATAATTTAGATAGTTTAATCCTAACAAAGCATCAAATCGATTAGGCAATTCCGTTCTATAATCAACAATACTAATGCCTGCTAAAGATAAAATATAATTAATAAATTTCGGCAGGTTACTTTCAAATATACCTTTCACACAAAGAATATCGCCGTCAGCTATATTA